>CALMSQ010000530.1:0-4039 GCA_937872345.1 uncultured Burkholderiales bacterium
CGTCGCGCGCGAGCGCGCCGCAAGACGCCGCTCGTCGATGACTTGTTGCGCGCGCCGGGCCATACGCTTCGAGAGCAGCTCGATGACGCAACCATCGACCTGCAATGGGATGTGTTCGCGCTGGCGGCGATTCCGCTCCTGGCGCTGGCCGTCTTTCTGGCGCAGGGACACTTGCGTGGGGGCCTCCGGGCACTGATGTACGTGGCGCCGCTGACTGCGATTGGCGTCCTCACCTATATCGGATTCATGGTGCGGAAGCTGTGGAAAGCCGGAGAGCGCCTCGACAAGCTCAGGGCTGGCCTGGATGCGGAGCTTGCCGCAGGCCAGGAACTCGACCAGTTGATGCGGCAGGGTGCGATCGTCTTCCACGACGTTCCGGCGAACGACTTCAACATCGATCACGTGGTCGTGTCGCGGGAAGGCGTCTTTGCGATCGAGACCAAGGGTTTCACGAAGCCCAATGGGGGATCGGGCAAGGCGAATGCCAGGGTCGAGTTCGATGGCAGCATCCTGCGGTTTCCGACCAGGGTGGCCAAAGCGCCGCTGGAACAGGCTCAGCGACAGGCCGACTGGCTGGCGAGGTGGCTCACCGGGGCCACCGGCACACAGATTCGAGTGCTGCCAGTCCTCGCACTGCCCGGCTGGTATGTGAAGCGGACCGGCCGTGGAGAAGTGCGTGTCTTCAGCGGCGGGGAGTTGAAGGGACTTCTCAAGGCGCGTGGCGCGCAGGCCTTGTCCGCGCAGGATGTGCAGCGCGTTGTCCATCAACTAGAGCAACGATGCCGTACGGTCGAACCGATGCTGTCTGAAGGGAAGCGGGCCGCGTAGTGCGCTTCGATGGCACGCTCTCGAGGTGGAACGAAGACCGCGGCTTCGGCTTCATCACTCCGATCCTGGGCGGCGACGATGTGTTCGTCCATGTTTCGGCATTCCCGCGCGATGGCCAGGCTCCGCGGTTGCATGAGACGCTCTCGTTCGAAGTCGAATTGAACAAGGAGGGCAAGAAGCGCGCGACCAGGGTCCGTCGCCCTGGCAGTGCCCGGCCCATAGCTTCCCGCGAGCGGAGGGCGGTGCGACCGCGCCAGACTCGCAATGTCTTCGGTCGCGTAGCAGGCGTCGCGCTGGCCGTTGCGATTGGCGTCCTCGGCTTCTCGGAGTATTCGCAGAAAGCGAGTCGCCGATCTGGCGCGCCCCCAGCCGCCATGCCTGCGGCGCCGGCCGATCGCTCGAGCACTCCCGCCTTCCATTGCGACGGCCGTACCCGGTGCACGCAAATGAGCTCGTGCGCCGAAGCCAGGTACTTCCTCGCGAACTGCCCGGGCGCGGAGATGGACGGGGATCACGACGGAATCCCCTGCGAGCAGCAGTGGTGCGCGGGCGCCTATTGACCGCGGCTCGAGTGCCGGTGCAGGTCGCGTAGCCCGACGACGCCGTTGGCAACCCGGCCTGCGTCCCGCCCTGATCGATCAGGGAGTGGAAGCCGGTCGTGTCGACTCGAAGACCCGGGCGCGGGTCATCGAAGCAATTCCTGCGCTGTGTCGAGGATCTCCCGCGACAGCGCATCGTCGTCGACGGCCCGCGCCAGCACCAGGGCGCCGACGAGCGTCGCATAGGCGCTGATCGCCTTGCGCCTTCTCGCCGATTTCGACCTGCCGGCGACCAGCTTTGCCAGCAAGTCGAACGCGGACTCCAGGTACTCGGTGACCGCGTGCCGCACGCCCGGCCCCCGGCGCGAAACGTCGGGGCCGAGCGCGGCGAGGAGGCACCCGGCGCCGGGATCGTCGCGGTGCCTGGCGGTGAGGTAGGCGCCGGTGATCGCGGCGAGGGGGGCGTCCGGCGCGGCCTCCGAGCGCTTCTTCCAGAGCGCGAGCGACCGGGCGAGCGCGCGCGTGCAAGCCTGCACTTCCAGGTCGTCCTTCGACGCGAAGTGGCCGTAGAAGCCGCCGTGCGTCAGTCCGACCTCCTTCATGAGGTCAGCGACGCCGATTCCGTCGAATCCGCGCTCGCGAAACAGCCGCGCTGCGGCATCGATGATCCGCTCGCGGTTGCGGGCCGCTTCTTCCCTGGTCACTTTCATGCCCCACGCCCCCGGACACGACTGCGTTGTTGACAGCATACATGATGAGCGTCATATAATGCAATCATTACGAGCGTCATCCATCCTGCGCAATCGCATTTGCGCGTGCCCCGGCGGTGCCGACGAAACGGAGCTTCGAACGATGAACGAGAACCCGCGCACCGCGTGGATCGTGACCCTCGCCGCGGCCGCCTTCCTGATGGTGACGATGGGCGCGCGGCAATCGTTCGGCCTGTTCGTATCCCCGGTCAACACCTCGACCGGGCTCGGGATCACCGCGATCAGCCTTGCCTTGGGAGTGTCCCAACTCATGTGGGGCGTCATCCAGCCGGTGGCCGGAGCGATGGCGGATCGCTACGGGCCCTTGCGCGTGCTCGTCGCCGGACTGCTCGTGCTCGCGGCGGGCACCGCGATGACGCCCTTCATGACGTCGACCTTCGGTCTCGTCGTGTCGCTCGGACTGCTCGCCGCCATCGGGTCGGGTGCGGGCAGCTTTTCGGTGCTGATCGGCGCGGCGGCGCAGCGCCTTCCGCCCGAAGGGCGCGGCAAGGCCGCCGGCATCATCAACGCGGGCGGATCCTTCGGGCAGTTCGTGTTCGCGCCGGTCTCGCAAGGCCTCATCGGGCTGCTCGGATGGATGGGCGCGTTGTGGTCGCTCGCCGCGATCACGCTCGCCGCGCTGCCCCTGGCGAGAATCGTGAGCCCGAAGGCTCCGGCGCATTCCGCAACCGGAGACCATCCGGCCGGCGATCACGCCACGCCGTGGCGTGCCGTGCGCAGCGCGGTCGGCGATCGCAGCTACCTGCTGCTGCACGCCGGATTCTTCACCTGCGGATTCCACGTCGCGTTCCTGGTCACGCACCTGCCGGGGGAAGTCGATCTCTGCGGCCTGCCGGCCTCCGTGGCGAGCTGGTCGCTCGCGCTGATTGGCCTGGCCAACATTGCCGGTAGCCTGCTCGCCGGGTCGTCCATCTCGCGTTTCCGGAGCAAGCACATCCTCGCGGTGATGTACGGCTCGCGTGCCGTCCTGATTGCTTGGTACCTGGTCGCGCCGAAGACCGCGTGGACGTTCTACGTCTTCGCGATCGGCCTCGGCCTCACCTGGCTCGCCACGGTGCCGCCCACCGCGTCGATCGTCGGCAAGCTCTTCGGCGTTCGCTATCTCGCGACCCTGTTCGGCCTCACGCTCCTGTCGCACCAGGTCGGCGGATTCCTGGGGGCGTACCTCGGCGGCATCGCGCTCGCCGCCTCCGGCAACTATCAGTGGATGTGGTACGCCGACATGGCACTCGCCGCAGCCGCGGCGATCGTCAACCTGCCGATACGGGAAGCACGCGTCGCGCGGGCCGCGGTGCTGACCTGACCCAATCGACTCGACTCTCTAGCGCCCCACCTTCCGCTTCTCGTGCTCGCGCTGGCAGTCGATGCAGCGCTTGGCAGTCGGGTACGCGAGCAGGCGTTCGTAGGCGATGTCGGCGCCGCAGTCGGTGCACTCGCCGTACTTGCCGGCGGCGATGCGCTGACGCGCGCCCAGGATGTCGCGCACGTCCTGCAGGTTCTGGCGGATGACGGGGTCGTCCACCGCCGAAAGCTTGACCAGCAGCGCGTCGTCCGTGGCCTCGTCGACGCTTTCGCCGAGCGTGACCCTCTGCCGCTCGTCGTCCATCGCGGAGAACAGCGAGCGGATCTCGCGAAACTCGCGGGCCCACCTCTCGTCCATCATCGCGGTGAGCTGGTCGATCTGCTTCTGTTCCAGTGCGGGCATGTCCGCTTCCCTCCGAAGGTTCGTGCCGCGCGGACGCGCGGCTTCACGCTTGCTGACCTCGGTCGATTCTATCCCGCCGAGGCGCGGCCGCTGCGGGTGACCGACTGCCGCAGTCGACGCAGCGGCAGCGCTCGCCGGTTTCAGTCTCGTTTCACCTTGCTGCGCGAAGAATGCAGGCAACGGGCTTTCACGCCCTT
>CALMSQ010000531.1:0-6768 GCA_937872345.1 uncultured Burkholderiales bacterium
GTGACGAGGTTCCAGAGCAGCGAATGGCGCGAGAGCCAGGAGCTCTCCGGCGGAGCGATCGACGCGGATCCCGATTGCTTCGCTGCAATGCCGCGCAATTCACCCGACAGGTCATTGGTCGCGTGGTAGATCACAATCACGTCCGGCTGCAGCGGCGCGACCCGCAACTCGAAATTCCTCGTCGAACTCGCCACCGTGTAGCCGGGAACCGCGCCGTTCACGTAGTCGAAGTGCGAATCGGGGTAGTGCCGGCGCAACGCCTCGACGACGAGATTCGGCCACACGGCGGCGTTCGAGCTGGCCTCGGCGCAAAAGGTAGTCGACGCTCCAAGGAACGCGATCCGTACGGTGCCGGCCGGCTTCGACACCGATATCTCCGGACCGCGAAAACCGAGGCTGTTGATCGCGATCGGGCCGAAGCTGGCTCCCGCTTTCGGCACCCGCAGGCCAGTGCGGGCATCGACTTCGTAGACCTGGTCCAGACTGCCCCCGTAGACGTACTTGATCGACTGGCGGATTCGCACCGCGACCTCGGCCGCGCCGACCAGAACCACGAGGAGAGCCGCGATGACCCCGGCCGACAGCCAGGCCTTGGTGCGGTTGGAAAGACGAGGCCCGGTGTCCATCGAGAGTCGCTTCAGTCGAGTTCGAACTTCTCGGTGTAGTTCTGCTTCAGCGCGGGATCCTGGTCTTCCTTGACCAGCAGGCAGTTTCCGACCGCCAGCGTCTCGATCTCCGTGCCCATGAAGCAATGGAAGGCGTCCTCGGGCGTGCAGACGATCGGTTCACCACGCACGTTGAAGCTCGTATTGACGACGACCGGGCAACCCGTCAACCGGTGGAATGCGGAGATCAACGCGTGGTAGCGTGGATTCGTGTCCGGATGTACGGTCTGGATGCGTGCCGAGTAGTCGACGTGCGTCACGGCGGGGATGTCCGAGCGCGGCACGTTCAGCTTGTCGATGCCGAAGAGGGCCCGCTCTTCGGCAGTCATCGCCTTGCGGCGTCCCGCGACCACGTCGGCGACCAGCAGCATGTAGGGACTGTCGCCCTCCAGCTCGAACCACTCATGAACGTGCTCGCGTAGCACCGAAGGCGCGAAGGGCCTGAACGATTCGCGGAACTTCACCTTCAAATTGAGCGTCTTCTGCATGGTCGGCGAGCGCGGGTCGCCGAGAATCGAGCGCCCACCGAGGGCACGCGGGCCGAATTCCATGCGGCCCTGGAACCAGCCCAGCGCGCGTCCCTCGGAAAGGTGGCGCGCGCAGACGTCGATCACGTCCTGCTCTCCCAGGACCCGGAAACGCGCCCCGGCGGTCGTCAATCGCGCCTCGATCTCGGACTGCGGGAACTCGGGGCCGAGGTAGGCACCCTTCATTGCGTCGCGTCCGGCGGGAACAGAGCGTGGCCCGTGTTCCGGGCCATGGAAAGTCATCAGTGCGGCTCCGAGCGCCCCGCCCGCGTCTCCGGCGGCCGGCTGGATCCAGAGGTGGTCGAACTGGCCATCCCTGAGGATCTTGCCGTTGGCGACGCAGTTCAGCGCGACGCCCCCGGCCAGGCACAGGTTGCGGCTCCTGCCTTCGGACGCGATCGCCCTCGTGAGCCGCAGGACGACTTCCTCGGTGATCGCCTGGATCGACGCGGCCAGGTCCATGTGCCGCTGAGCGAGACGGTCGCGATCCGGGTGTCGGGGAGGGCCGCCGAACAACGCATCGAAGCGCTCGTTCGTCATCGTGAGCCCGGTGCAGTAATCGAAGTAGTCGAGGTTCAGACGGAAGCTGCCGTCCGGCTTCACGTCGATCAGGTGCTCGAGGATTGCTGCCGCATAGCGCGGCTCGCCGTAGGGGGCCAGGCCCATCACCTTGTATTCGCCGGAATTGACCTTGAAGCCGGTGTAGTACGTGAATGCCGAATAGAGCAGTCCGAGCGAATGGGGAAAATGGATCTCGCGATGAATCTCGAGCTTGGCGCCCCGGCCCACTGCCAGCGAGGTCGTCGCCCACTCGCCGACGCCGTCCATGGTCAGTACGACCGCATCCTCGAAAGGCGAAGGGAAGTACGCGCTGGCAGCATGGCTCAGGTGATGTTCCGAAAAGCGCAGTCGTTCGCGGGCAGGGAATTTCGAGTCGAGTTTCTTCAACTCGCGGCAGAGCAGGTCTTTCAGGAACAGCTTTTCGCGCAGCCAGACGGGAATGGCGGTCGAGAACGACTTGAACCCGCGCGGGGCGAAAGCCAGGTACGTCTCCAGCAGACGCTCGAACTTCAGGAACGGCTTGTCGTAGAACGCGACTCGGTCCACTTCTGACAGTTCGATTCCGGCCTGCCGCAGGCATGAGTCGACCGCGTTGACCGGGAACCGGGCGTCGTGCTTCCGGCGCGTGAACCGCTCCTCCTGGGCAGCTGCGACGATCTCGCCGTCCTTGACCAGGGCCGCGGCGCTGTCGTGGTAGTACGCCGAGATGCCGAGGACGTACATCTTCCAGCCTAGAACAGCGTGTAGATGAACGGCGCGATCGCCGAGCCTTGCGCGAGCACGAGCAGGCCGCCGAGCGCCAGCATCGCAAGCAGGATCGGCAGCAGCCAGAACTTCTTGCGCGCCGCCATGAAGGCGAACAGTTCCCTGACGAGGTCGATCATCGTGGCCTCAGAACTGGTTGTTCAAGGATTCGGGCTGTGGACCCGGCGGTTCACGGTCGATCCAGTAGGTCTGGACCGGTTCGGAGCGAAGCTTCAGCGGGTCCTTGCCCAGCAGTCGCATTACCAGCCCGAAGGGCGTGATCACGACGAAGAAGAGCAGGGCAAGGACGATCGGACTGACGATTCGATGCAGCAACGCGCCGAAGCGCATCCACAGGCGGTTCAGCGGCGTGAGCACCGATGGGAGGAACAGCGCGGTAGCGCCGAGTGTCGCAGAGACGATTGGCGACCACAGGCGCACGGATCCGCCGGACAGCAGCGGAAACAGGGCAAGCAGCGCGAAGAATCCGCAGAAAACCAGCCCGAAGGACCGGTTGGTCGGGAGCTGCAGCCCTTCGGGCGGGTTCGGCCGGTTCGTGTGCATCGGTCGGCGAACTGTAGGGGGACCTGGCTCGGGATCGAGCCAGGTCAGTTTGCCGCATGATGAACCGGCCGTGTCGGCCGTGCAGTGAACTTTTTCAGTAGGCCACGTTTCGCGGCCGGACGCTCCAGACGGGGGTGTCGGTGTCGAAGTAGGCCGCGGCAGACAGCCAGTTCGGCGCACCCACCATCCGATTGTAGGCGTCGAGCGCCCCGGCGGCGCCCTGCTCGACCGCATAGGCGATTGCCGGTTGCAGGTTGCCCCAGTAACTGCTGGACAGACCCTCGCCGTCGATGTACGAGCCGAGAAGCGTGTTGCCCGATACGTAGGTGAGTCCGTTGGCGACGTATGCGTCGCCCCAATTCGAGTACCAAGGGCCGGATCCGCCGGCCCAGTCCGGCGATTCCGACGGCGCATACGGCATGGTGTAAACGGCGGCATTCCGGTATGACCAGCTGCCCGACTGGTTCAGCCCGAGCCGGCCGACGATCGACCGGTACTTCCACGCGAGGAACTGGTCGACCTTTGCGTCGTAGCCAGTCCCGTAGGGCTGCAGCGACCTGATGTTGCCGAACGACCAGGTGAGGAAGTCCTCCATCCAGGCGGCCGAGTCGATCTTCCCGTCGCCAGACGTGTAGTCACTGTAGGGCTGAACGACGCCCAGCGGATTGTTGGGCTGCGCTACGTAGCGCGCGTGATAGGAATCGATGTTGCTCTGAACGCTTCCGACGTACTCGGAGCGCATCGGTTCGTCGTCGTCAGGCGTTACGGCCGCAACATCGGCCAGTGCGCGCAATGTCCAGGCGGCGCCGCGCGTCGTGTTGGCTCCGACCCATGCGAGAATCACGCCCTGCGTGAAGTTGCGGTGGGTATCCGTCTGCTTCAGGAACATCGCGGACGCAAGCAACTGCATCTCGTCGAGGAAGTCCCACCTGCCGGTGACCAGGTACGCCATGAATCCGATCGCAGGCATGTGCGAGTTGGTGAAGGTGGGCGGGCTGCCGCCGCCCGAGGGGGGTGTGTTTTGGTTCGTCGAGGACGAGCCGGTATTAGAGATACCCGCGTCCGAGCCCAGCACGAGATTCGGGTAGGACGAGAAACGCGGGGCGCGGTTCGTCGTCTCGTCACGGAAGTGGTAGCCGTATCGTCCCGCCGCGTAGCCGTTGACCTGCACGGCGCGCCACGCACGCGCATCGCCGTCGCTGGTCATGTAGGCCACGTCCCACTCGGGCAGCGGGCCGATCGAGGGATGGAATCCCGCCGCACCCATGCCGTTGGGAAAGTCGTGCTGCGCCAGCGGCGTGTAGCTGGTCGAGAGCCTGCTCCAGATCGCGCTGCTCGCCGACGTGCGCGCGCGATAGGCGGGCACCAGGCCGGTCAACTGCAGATAGCCCATGTCGTGCCGGAACGTGATTCCCGGGTCGCCCCCGAGCCAGTGCGACAACGTCCGCCCGCTCGCGAGCACCGCGCGCGTGTGGTTGTACAGCGTGAGGCTGCCGGTGAACCGCGTCGTGCCATTGACCGAAAAGGTGGCCGTTCCCGAGCGTTCGCCGGGCGACGCGCGCAGCAGGTAGCCGTTCTCGATCCACGGAACGATTTCGACGGCGCCGCTGCGATACAGGCGCACTTCCATCCAGGCGACCAGGTGTTGGTCGGAACCGATCGCCTGCCGATAGACCCAGGACGACATCTCGGGCCCCGAGACCGGCGACAGGAAGGGGCTATCCCATCCGTTGCCCGACCAGGAAGCTGTGCCGTACGACCCGTAGGAAATCGACGCGGAGATGCCGGTGGCCTTCAAGGATGCAAGGCCCAGCGCGGCGGCCGACGGCGGCGTATCGGTCCACCCGATGGTCAGCGTCTGCTCCACGTTGGCCTGCAGGTCTGCGAGGCCGGACAGCACCGCGAACTTCACCGAGCCGTCACGCCAGCGGTTTTTCACGACGGCCTGGAATCCGCGCAGGCTGCTGCTGCTGGCGGTGATGTACTTGCCTGACGGAATGTCGCCTTGCCGGAATGCGTAGCCGGCCGAGACCGGTAGGCCGGTGCCGGTCGAGCTGCCCAACAGGCGAAGCGTCGACGAGCCGGTGACCGGCGACGGCGGCGGCAGGCTGGTGACACTGCTCCCCGAGTTGCCGGAAGGGACCGTGGTGGTCGCGCCGCTGCTTCCCGTGCCGCCGGTGGTCAGGCCATCCTTGATCAACGAGTCGGTGCCGGTCAGCGACCCATCGCCGCCACTGCCGCCGCATCCAGCCAGACCAAGGCTTGCTGCGACTGCTGCGACGGCAAGCAGCGACGGAAATCGGAGGCGCGCGGGACGTGATGCTTTCATGAGCGGCTCGTTCAGGGATTGGGGATGAGCGCCCGGCTGATTCTCCGGGGGCCCGGTGAGGAGGTCAGTGGCCGGCTTGATGGAAGGCAAGCGGCAGTCGATGAGTGGCGGCGGGGCGTGGGGGTGGGGGCGGAACGTCACGGTCGTTTGGCGGCCGGTGTGTTAGCGGTGGGTTCGATGCGGTGCGGCGGAATATACCGATGCTTGCCGGCCAGCCCGCGCGTGTAGCCTGACGTCATCGTCATCGGTGCGCCGGCGCCCGCCGGATGTGGCCGCTCATCCCGGCGCCACTTCATCGAGGAGCGCCGCGAAGCGCCCGGTGAGGGCCCGGCGCGAATACCGGTCGACGACTGCCGGCCGAGCGACCGGGAGCGTTCCGGCACGAAGCGCCTCCAGGAAGGCGGGCAACGCCCTTTCGATTGCATCGGCCGATTCGAGCGGTGTCACGAACGGGTAGCCCAGTGCGGACAGCGTGCGGCCAGTGTCGCCGCGCGGATCGGCGAGCCCGAGAATCGGTCGGCCCGCGCGGAGATATTCGTACAGCTTCGCGGGGATCTGCTCGTTGCAGCTGGCGCCTTGCATGACCACCAAGGCGTCGGCGTCGATCATTTCGCTCAGTGCCTCGCGATACCCGATGGCGGGTTCCAGGTCGACGAACGCCTCGACCCGATGGCTGCGTGCGAGTTCCCTGAGCAGGTCGTCGTGCACGGAAGCCCGAAAGCGGATGATGAAATCGCCTTGGGCGATCCGTCCGGCCAGCGAAAGGCGGCCCAGCGCTTCGAACAGCGCCGCCGGGTTGCGTTCGAACGGGTACACGATTCCGCTGTGAAGGAGGACCGCCGGCCCGCTGCGTGTCGCGGAGGCGCTCGTGGGCAGGCCGTCGAACGACGACTCGTCGAATCCGTTCTCGATCAACTCGAAGTGCCCGGCAGGGGTTCCCGGATAGCGTTGGCGGTACATTTCGAGCGCCGAAGGCGAGACGAACACGAGCTTCGACGCCTGCGTGGCTGCCGTATCTTCGATGCGCTTGAACGCGCGCCAGCGCCGCGGATCACCTGGGTAGCCTTCCTGGGCCATCGGGTCGCGGAAGTCCGCAATCCACGGCAAGCCGGTCGTCTTTGCCAGCGCCGCGCCGATCTTGTGGGCGGTCGCGATCTGGTAGGTGCTCCAGATCGCGCGAACGCCCCGCTTACGACAGAGTGATCGTCCGGCAGGTACGCCGCAGAGCTGCCAACTGGCCCAGCGATCCGGAAGCGCGGCGAACGTCGGATAGCGACCGCCCAGGGAGAGATGCCGTCCGGCGTCGAGACAGGGAATGCGCACGACTTCACAGTCGGGCGGGGTCTGGGCCAGCGAACGCTGGTCGGTCTGCTCGTAG
>CALMSQ010000532.1:0-10146 GCA_937872345.1 uncultured Burkholderiales bacterium
TACGGCGGCCGCTGGGACATCCTGCAGGCCGTCCAGGCGGCGCTGCGCGAGCAGCCCGAGCTCGCGCGGCACCCGGAACTGCTGGGCGAACAGGCCATTTCGCGCCACCTCGCGATGGCCTACGCGCCCGAGCCCGACCTGTTCATCCGCACCGGCGGCGAGCAGCGGATCAGCAATTTCCTCCTGTGGCAGCTCGCCTACACCGAGCTCTACTTCACCGACGCCTACTGGCCAGATTTCGACGCGGCCGCACTCGACCGCGCAATCGAGTCCTTCGCATCGCGCGAGCGGCGCTTCGGGCGAACCGGCGCGCAAGTCACTGCAGCCACGCCAGGCTGAGCGGCCGCCGATGCTCGGCAAGCGCGTTGTCACGGCCCTGGTCCTGCTGGCGATCCTGCTGCCGTCGATCTTCGTCTTCCCACCCTGGGTCTGGGGCGCGGTGACGCTGGCGTTCCTCGCGGTCGCCGCCCACGAGTGGAGCCTGCTTCTCGGGCATCGCCGCTCGGCGCTCGTCGCGGCGGCGACGCTGGCAGCGATCGGCGCCGCGCTGCTGGGGTGGCACGAGCGCGCCGGCTGGCCGTCGTGGTTCGTGCTGCTGGTGTGCGCCGCGTCGACGCTGCTGTGGGTCGGGCTCGGCCCGATGCGGCTGCGCCGCCACGACGCGCGCGGCGGCGGTTGGCCGTTGGCGGCGTCGCTGCTGCTGGCGTGCTGGATTGCGCTGGTCGCCCTGCGCGACATCGGGCCTGCCGCGCTGCTCGTGGCGATGGCGATCATCTGGGTGGCCGACATCGCGGCCTATTTCGTCGGCCGCGCGCTGGGCCGGCGCAAGCTCGCGCCGGCGATCAGTCCCGGAAAGAGCTGGGAAGGGGCGATCGGCGGGTTCTTCGCCGTCGCGGTGCTCGGGCTCGCGGCGGCGGCCGCGCCGGCACTCTCGCAGGCGCTGCCGGCACGGCTGGTGGCAGGCTGGTCGCCATGGGGCGCGGTGCTCGCGCTGGTGGGGCTGGCGGCGCTGTCGATCGTCGGCGACCTGCACGAGTCGCTGCTCAAGCGCCAGGCGGGGGTCAAGGACAGCGGAACGCTGCTGCCCGGCCACGGCGGCGTGCTCGATCGCATCGATGCGCTGATTCCGACGATGCCGGCGGCCATGCTGCTGCATCGCCTGCTGGGATAATCCGCCGATGCAGTCCGACGTCCGCACGATCACGATCCTCGGCGCCACTGGCTCGATCGGCCTGAGCACGCTCGACGTCGTCGCCCGCCACCCGGGGCGATACCGCGTGTTCGCACTGTCGGCGCATCGGCAGGCCGACGCGCTCGCGCAGCTGTGCCTGCGCCACGCGCCGCGCTACGCGGTGCTCGGCGATGCGGCGGCCGCCGGCGCCGTTCGCACGCGACTGGCCTCTGCCGGCTGCCATACCGAGGTGCTGTGCGGCGAGACGGCGCTCGCCGAGGTCGCGGCGCACCCGCAGGTCGACACGGTGATGGCGGCGATCGTCGGCGCGGCCGGCCTCGCTCCGGCGATCGCTGCGGCGCGCGCCGGCAAGCGGATCCTGCTGGCCAACAAGGAATCGCTGGTCATGGCCGGCGAGGTGTTCCTGCGCGCCTGCCGCGACGGCAGCGCCATCGTGCTGCCGATCGACAGCGAGCACAACGCGATCTTCCAGTGCCTGCCGCCGGGCCAGGGCACGGGCAGCGCCGCGCCGGGCGTGCGTCGCATCCTGCTGACCGCCTCGGGCGGGCCGTTCCGGCGCGCGAGCGCGGCCGAGATGGCGCGGGCGACGCCCGAGCAGGCCTGCGCGCACCCGAACTGGTCGATGGGCCGCAAGATCTCGGTCGACTCGGCGACCATGATGAACAAGGGGCTCGAGCTGATCGAGGCGTCGTACCTGTTCGGACTGCCCGAGTCCAGGCTCGACGTGATCGTGCACCCGCAGAGCATCGTCCACTCGATGGTCGAATACGAAGACGGGTCGACGCTGGCCCAGCTCGGAAACCCCGACATGCGCACGCCGATCGCGCACGCGCTGGCGCACCCGGAGCGCATCGACAGCGGCGTCGCGCCGCTCAGCCTCGCGACGATCGGCCGACTCGAATTCGAAGAACCCGACATGCAGCGCTTTCCCTGTCTTCGACTGGCCCACGAGGCGCTGCGTGCGGGCGGCGCGGCGCCGTGCGCGCTCAATGCCGCCAACGAGGTCGCGGTCGCCGCGTTCCTCGATCGCGGGCTGCGCTTCACCGACATCGCCTGCGTCGCTGAGGCGGCCCTGCAGGCGGTGGGTGCGCGCGCCGCGGGGGTCGACGTCGACGAGGTGCTCGAGATCGACCGCGAGGCCCGCTCGGTCGCCCGCCGTCAGCTGTCGAGGTGCGCGGCATGAGCACGCTGCAGACGCTGGTGGCGTTTCTCGCGGCGCTGACGCTGCTGATCTTCGTCCACGAGCTCGGCCACTACCTGGTCGCGCGCTGGTGCGACGTCAAGGTGCTGCGCTTCTCGATCGGCTTCGGCAAGCCGCTGTTCACGTGGCGCGTCGGCCCTGACCGCACCGAGTGGACCATCGCCGCCGTGCCGCTCGGCGGCTATGTGCGCATGCTCGACGAGCGCGACGCGGGGCCCGGTCACATACCGCCCGAGGAGTTGCCCCGCGCGTTCACGCGCAAGACGCTCGCCCAGCGCTCCGCGATCGTCGTCGCCGGCCCGCTGGCCAATTTCCTGCTGGCGATCGCCCTGTACGCGGCAATGGGCTGGGTCGGCACCCAGGAGCCCGCGCCGGTCATCGACCAGCCGGCCGCGGGCACGCCGGCCGCCGCCGCGCAGCTGCAGGGCGGCGACCGCGTGCTGGCCGTCGACGGTGCCGCGGTGCGCTCGTGGAACGACGTGCGGCTCAAGCTCCTCGAACCGGTGATCGAGCGGCGCGAGAGCGCGCTCCTCGTGCAGCGGCAGGGTGCGTCGAGCCTCGCGCGGATCGATACCCGCGGCCTGCCCCCGGACGAGGCCGAACGCGACTTCCTGCGTTCGCTCGGCCTGCGGCTGGCGCCGGGCAAGGTGGTGATCGGCAACCTCGTCGGCGGCGCAGCGGCCGAGCGCGACGGCCTTCGCGCCGGCGACGAGCTGTTGACCGTCGGTGCAAGCCCGGTGCGCAGGGCATCCGACGTGATCGAGCGGGTGCAGGCCAGCCCGGGCAAGCCGCTCGCGTTCACGGTGCTGCGGGGGCGCGACGAGATCGCGGTCAGCGTGACGCCCGAGTCGATCAGCCAGCCCGACGCGCCCGGCGCAGCGGCGATCGGGCGCATCGGCGCCGGTCTCCAGGACCGGATCCTGATGGAGACGGTGCGCTACGGCCCGCTCGAGTCGCTGGGGCAGGGCGTGCGGCAGACCTGGGACATGTCGCTGTTCTCGCTGCGCATGCTCGGCAAGATGCTGATGGGCGAGCTGTCGCTGCGCAACCTGAGCGGGCCGGTGACGATTGCCGATCTCGCAGGGCAATCGGTGCGCGTGGGCTGGCTCGCCTACGTGAGCTTCCTGGCGCTGATCAGCATCAGCCTGGGGGTGCTGAACCTGCTGCCGATACCCGTGCTCGACGGAGGGCATTTGGTATATTACGCGCTCGAAGCGGCGCGCGGCAGGCCACTGTCCGAGCGCTTCGTGGTGATCACACAAAAAGCCGGCTTGGCGATCATCATGATGATGATGGCGCTCGCCCTGTTCAACGACATCACCCGCCTGATCGGTTCCTGACGCATGGCATTCGACCGACGCCGACCGGGGCGCAAGCCGGGATCGGCGCGCCTTGCGCTGGCCGTACTCGCAGCGGCCGTGATCTCCGCGACGCCCTGCGGGCCGGCTTTCGCCTTCGAGCCCTTCGTGATCCGCGACATCCGCGTCGAGGGCGTCCAGCGCACCGAGCCGGGCACGGTGTTCAGCTACCTGCCGGTGCGCGTGGGCGACCGCATCACCGACGAGAAGGCGAGCGAGGCAGTCAAGGCGCTGTTCGCCACCGGTTTCTTCCGCGACGTGCGCCTCGAAGTCGAGGGCGACGTGCTGGTGGTGTACGTCGAGGAGCGGCCGGCCATCGCGTCGGTGGACATCACCGGCGCGAAGGAATTCGACAAGGACACGCTGAAGAAGGTGCTGCGCGAGCAGGGGCTCGCGGAATCGCGCATCTTCGACCGCGCAATCCTCGAGCGGGCCGAGCAGGAGATCAAGCGCCAGTACCTCGCGCGCGGCCGCTACGCGGCGCGCGTCACCTCGACGATCACGCCTCTCGAGCGCAACCGGGTCGGCATCGCGATCGCGATCGAGGAGGGCGACACCGCGAAGATCACCGCGATCCGCTTCGTCGGCAACAAGGCGTTCACGGCCAAGCGCCTGCTCGACGAGATGCGCCTGTCCACGCCCACCTGGTTCACCTGGTATTCGAAGGCCGACCAGTACGCGCGCGAGAAGCTCGCCGGCGACCTCGAGGCATTGCGCTCGTTCTACCTCGATCGGGGTTACCTCGAGTTCAACGTCGAATCGACGCAGGTGTCGATCTCGCCTGACAAGGAAGGCGTCGAGATCACGATCGACATCAACGAGGGCGAGCAGTACCGCGTGTCGGAAGTGCGCTTCGGCGGCGAGCTGCTCGGGCGCCAGGCCGAACTCGAGCCGCTCGTGCAGCTCAAGCCGGGCGACGTGTTCTCGGGCAGCAAGCTCACCGAGACGAACAAGCGCATCTCCGACAAGCTCGGGACACTCGGCTACGCCTTCGCGAACGTGAACGCGGTGCCGCAGATCGACCGCGAAAAGCGCGAGGTCGCGTTCGACATCCTGATCGACCCGGGCCGTCGCGTCTACGTCCGGCGCATCGACATCGCCGGCAACGTGCGCACGCGCGACGAGGTCATCCGGCGCGAGTTCCGCCAGTACGAGGACGCCTGGTACGACGCCGACAAGATCCGCCTGTCGCGCGAGCGGCTCGAGCGCCTGGGCTACTTCACCAACGTGAAGATCGACAACCGGCCGGTGCCCGACGCGCCCGACCAGGTCGACCTGAACGTCACCGTCACCGAGCGGCCGACCGGCAACATCTCGCTGGGCATCGGCGTCTCCAGCACCGAGAAGCTGATCCTGTCGGGCTCGATCGTGCAGCCCAACTTCCTGGGCACCGGCAAGTCGGTCGCGCTACAGCTCAACACCAGCCGGCTGGCTCGATCGATCGTGCTCTCGCAGACCGATCCGTACTTCACGCCGGACGGCGTCAGCCGCAGCTTCGACCTCTACACGCGCTCGTTCAACGCGTCGGAACTGAACCTCGGCGACTACCGGACCCGCTCCACCGGCGTGGGCCTGCGCTTCGGCGTGCCCTACACCGAGTACGACCGGGTCAGCTTCGGCATGACGTACGAGCGCAACGACGTCAAGCTCGGCGCCGCGCCGCCACAGCGCTACGTCGACTTCGTCAACGACTTCGGCACGTCGACGAGCGCGCTGCTCGGCACGCTGGGCTGGAGCCGCGACAGCCGCGACAGCGCAATCGTCCCGACCCGCGGGCGCCTGCAGACCGCGGGCCTCGAGGTGACGCTGCCGGTGGCCGAGCTGAGGTACTGGCGAGCCACCTACAACCACCAGTGGTACTACCCGATGACGCGCGACCTCACGCTCGCGCTCAACGGCGACCTCGGCATCGGACGCGGCTTCGGCGGGATGGCCTATCCGCTGTTCAAGAACTTCTACGTCGGCGGCATCGGCTCGGTGCGCGGCTACTACCCGAGTTCGATCGGCCCGCGCGAGGTCGACACGGTCCTCGGCGGCACCCGCGAGATCCCGCTGGGCGGCCTCACGAAGATCGTCGGCAGCGCCGAGTTCCTGTTCCCGCTGCCGGGCACGGGCAGCGACCGCACGATCCGCTCGTTCGTGTTCTTCGACGCCGGCACGGTGCTGGGCGACGGCCAGTCGTTCAGCACCAGCGACCTGCGCTACTCCACCGGCATCGGGCTGACCTGGCTCTCGCCGATCGGGCCGCTGAAGCTCAGCATCGCCTTCCCGATCCGCAAGCAGGTGGGCGACCGCACGCAGCGGTTCCAGTTCCAGGTCGGCACCGGCTTCTGATGGCGCGCGCGGCTTGCCCGTCGTTGCAACTGTGCGACAATCCTCGCCTCGAATCGATGCGACGAGCAGGAAGGGCTGGATGAAGTTTGTCAGGACTTTCGCGGCGTGCTGCCTGGCGGCAACCTGCGCCATGGCCAGCGCGCAAGAGGCGCCCAAGATCGGCTTTGTCAACACCGAGCGCATCCTGCGCGACGCCGCGCCGGCGAAGGCCGCGCAGCAGAAGCTCGAGCAGGAATTCAGCCGGCGCGACAAGGAACTTCAGGATATGGCCGCCAAGCTCAAGTCCCTCGGCGAGCGGCTCGACCGCGACGCCGCGGTGACCTCCGAGTCCGAGCGCCAGAGGCGCCAACGCGAGTTCGCCGAATCCGAGAAAGACTACCAGCGCAAGCAGCGCGAGTTCCGCGAAGACCTGAACCAGCGGCGCAACGAGGAGCTCTCGCAGGTCATCGACAAGGCGAACCGCGTGATCAAGCAGATCGCCGAGCAGGAGAAGTACGACGTGATCCTGCAGGAAGCGGTGTTCGCGAGCCCGCGCATCGACATCACCGACAAGGTGCTGCGCGCGCTCGGCAACGGCAAGCAGTAGTGTCCGCGCGCCCCCGGCTCCCGGTGGCGGCGACACCTTGACGGGGCGTCCGCGATGCGCCGCCTCGCCGACGGACTGACGATTGCAGACCTGGCTCGCCGGCTCGGGGCACCCTTGCGCCGCGGCGACCCCGAACTGCGCATCCACGCGCTGGCGAGCCTCGCAACGGCAGGCCCCGACGAGCTGGGCTTCCTCGCCTCCTCGCGTCACGCGGCACAAGCCCGCCGCACGCGCGCCGGCGCGGTGCTGGCCCCGCCGGCGCTGGCCGGCGACGTTCCCCCGAGCAGTGCGCTGATCGAGGTCGAGGACGCACACCGCGCGTTCGGCGCGATTGCGCGCGACATGGCGGTGCTGCTGGCGCGCCCGACCGCGCCCGGCGTGCACCCGAGCGCGGTCGTCGCACCGGGTGCAGAGTTGGGCCGCGACGTCGGCATCGGCCCGTTCGTGGCGATCGGCGAGGGCGCCCGGATCGGCGACGGCGCGGTACTCGGCGCCGGCGTCTCGATCGGCGCCGGCAGCGTGGTCGGCGCAGGCAGCCGGCTGCACCCGCGCGTCACGGTCGAGCACGATTGCGTGCTCGGCACCGGCTGCACCGTCTTCGCAGGCACCGTGATCGGCGCCGACGGCTTCGGCTTCGCCGCCGGCCCGCAGGGCTGGGAGAAGATCCCGCAGCTCGGCGGCGTCGTCATCGGCGATGCGGTCGAGATCGGCGCGAACTGCACGATCGACCGCGGCGCGCTCGAGGACACCGTGATCGGCAACGGCTGCAAGCTCGACAACCTGATCCAGGTCGCGCACAACGTCCGCATCGGCGAGCACACCGCGATCGCCGGCTGCGTCGGCATCGCCGGAAGCGCGGTGCTGGGCAAGCGCTGCCGCATCGGCGGCGGCGCCGGCATCCTCGGCCATCTCGAGATCTGCGACGACGTCACGATCTCGGCGATGAGCCTCGTCACGCGATCGATCAGGCAGCCCGGGTTCTACTCGGGCGTGTTCCCGCTGATGGACAATGCGGACTGGGAAAGGTCGGCGGCGCTTCTCAGGCAGCTCCCGCAGTGGAGAATGCGGCTGCGCCGGCTCGAACGAACCGACAGGGAACAACAATGACCGTGCTCGACATCCGCGCGATTCTCGAACATCTGCCGCATCGCTACCCGATGCTGCTCGTCGACCGGGTGCTCGAGCTCGAGAAGGGCAAGCGCATCGTCGCGGTGAAGAACGTCTCGATCAACGAGCCGTTCTTCACCGGGCATTTCCCCTACCTGCCGGTGATGCCGGGCGTGCTGCAGGTCGAGGCGCTGGCGCAGGCCGCGGGCATCCTGTCCTTCCAGACCATGGGGCGCGTCTCCGACGCGAGTACGGTCTACTACTTCGTCGGCATCGACAGCGCGCGCTTCAAGCGCCCGGTCGTTCCCGGCGACCAGCTGCGGCTCGAGGTCGAGATCGTGCGCATCTCGCGCTCGATCTGGAAGTATGCGGGCAAGGCCACCGTCGACGGACAGGTCGCCGCCGAGGCCGAGCTGATGTGCACGCTGCGCGAGATCGAGCCGGTCAACGGCAACGGCAACGGCGCCGCGCCTGGCGCTGCCTGAGCGGTCGAGCCCCATGCCGGCCATTCATCCGAGCGCGATCGTCGATCCGCACGCCGAGCTCGACGTCGACGTCGAGGTCGGCGCGTACTCGGTGATCGGCGCGCAGGTGCGCATCGGTGCCGGCACGAAGATCGGGCCGCACGTGGTCGTCGAGGGGCGCACGACGATCGGGCGCGACAACCGCATCTTCCAGTTCGCCTCGATCGGCGGCGACCCGCAGGACAAGAAGTACCGTGGCGAGCCGACGTCGCTCGAGATCGGCGACGGCACCACGATCCGCGAGTGCGTCACGATCAACCGCGGAACCGTCCAGCACCGCGGGGTGACGCGGGTGGGCAGCGACGCCTGGATCATGGCCTACGTTCACATCGCCCACGACTGTGTCGTCGGCGACCACGTGATCATCGCCAACAGCACGAACCTGGCCGGCCACGTCGAGATCGGCGATTGGGTCATCCTGGGCGGAGCGACCCAGGTACACCAGTTCTGCAAGATCGGCGCCCACGCGATGACGGGCGTGGCCACGGTCGTCCTGCACGACATTCCTCCCTACGTGATGGCGTCGGGCAATACGGCCGCGGCGCACGGCATCAATTCGGAGGGGCTGCGCCGGCGCGGCTTCGACGCCGGGCGGATCAACGCGATCCGACGCGCCTACAAGACGCTGTACAAGAGCGGCGCGACGATGCAGCAGGCGCGCGAGGCGCTGCGTGCGTCGATCGCGCAGTCGACGGCGCTGGCCCTGGGGGTCCCGTCCGACGCGGCGGCCGACGAGGGCCTGAGCGCCGAGTCGCGTGCCGACCTGGCGCTGCTCGCCGACTTTCTCGACGGCGTCACGCGCGGCATCGTGCGCTGATGTCCGGGCAGGCCAGTGCCATCGGGCCGCTGTCGCTGGGCATGGTCGCCGGCGAGGCCTCCGGCGACCTGCTGGCTGCCGCGCTGCTCGAAGGCGTGGCGGCGCGCGTCGGCCAATTGCACGCCGCGGGCATTGGCGGGCCGGCGATGGCGCGCCACGGCTTCGACGCCTGGTGGACGATCGAAGCCCTGTCGGTGAACGGCTACCTCGAAGTGCTGCGCGAATATCCGCGGCTGCGGCGCATGCGCGACGCGCTGGCCGAGCGCCTCGCGGCCTGGCGCCCGCAGGTGTTCGTCGGGGTCGACGCTCCCGACTTCAACCTCGATCTCGAGGCGCGACTGCGCAGGGACGGGATCCGCATCGTGCACTTCATCAGCCCGTCGATCTGGGCGTGGCGGCGCGAGCGGATCGAGAAGATCCGCCGCAGCGTCGACCACATGCTGCTGGTGTTCCCGTTCGAGGAGGCGATCTACCGCGAGGCGGGAATCCCGGCGACCTACGTCGGCCACCCGCTCGCCGACGCGATTCCTGCGCAGGTCGATGCGGCGGCCGCGCGGCGTACGCTGGGCCTGCCGGCGACGGGCGCTGTGGTCGCATTGCTGCCCGGCAGCCGCGCGTCCGAGGTCGAGCACCTGGCGCCGGCGTTCCTGGGCACCGCGGCGTGGCTGCACGAGCGACGCGGCGACCTGCACTTCGTGCTGCCGGCCGCGTCGCCGGCGCTCTTCGAGCGGCTCAAGGCGATTGCCGCCGACGCGCACCTGCCGGCGAACCTGTCGCTGACGCTGGTGTCCGGCCGCTCGCACGACGCGCTGGCCGCCTGCGACGCCGTGCTCGTGGCGAGCGGCACGGCGACCCTCGAGACGGCGCTGTTTCGCAAGCCGATGGTGATCGCGTACCGGATGAGCTGGCTCAGCTACCGGATCATGCGGCGGATGGGCTACCTGCCTTGGGTCGGGCTGCCCAACATCCTGTCCGGGCGCTTCGTCGTGCCCGAGTTCCTGCAGTCGGCGGTGCGCGCGCCCGAGAT
>CALMSQ010000533.1:0-10144 GCA_937872345.1 uncultured Burkholderiales bacterium
TGTGGCGGCGTCGACGACTTCGGGAAAGGGCGGGTGGACATGAGAGGTCCAGCGATTCTCGCACGTACGATGAGCGTTGCCACCACGCGCGGTGGCGGCAAGCGGGCATGGCAGTATCACTCGCGCAGCGACAATCACTCAAAGGTCGCGTGCTGGACCGTCCTGTTCGATTTCCTACTCGAGTGCGACATCTTCCGCGGGCACGCCGAGCGGGGGTTGGTCGGTTTCGGCATCAATCACGTGATGGTCGGGCCGATCAACAAGACGCTGGATCTCGTCGTCACACGCATATCGCCAGGAAGGGCGACAACGCGACGACAACGGTTCGCCGACCTTGTTGAGCACTACGGCATTGTGCTAGATAAGACTGAGCGGGAAGCGCTCATGTCGCTTCCTGTTCTCGAGGGTGACATCGGGCGGGAAGACGTGTCGGAAGTAGTGGTCGCGCTCGAGGCCAAGGCTTGCATGACGGAACACAGCAAGTCTCTACCGCGATTGCATGCCGAGATTCTCGCTACGGGATACTTGGCCAAGCGGGCGCAGCCTAGATGCATCACGGTCTCGTACTCGATGGTGAATGCGGCCAAGCAGTTCATTACCCCGAGCGGCGTCGGAAAGCTCAACCAACATACGCAGCCAGAGGATGCGCGGAAGGTCGTCAGAATGTTGGGCCAGGCCATTCCGCTGGCCCGTGACACCAGCTCAATCGGATACGACGTAATTGGCGTGACCGTTGTCGATTGCCGGAACGACGGATCACCGGTGGCCCTCGTCGGAAGCGATCCGGCGCCCGACCGGCATAGCCATGTCAACTACGATCGTATGATCGTCGGTCTTTGCAGCGAGTATCGAGCCCGGTTCGGCACCTGAGTCGCCCGATCTCCGAGGCTTACGCGGCGAGTAGGTCGAGTTGGTTCGGCGCGGTCCGCGGCGGGACTGCACCGCCCATCCTGACCAGATGGCGTTCGATGGCTTCGATGAATCCCGGCTCGAATCGCAACTTGGCGCGACGAGTGCGCGCGAGAAATCCGAGAGTTGCCTTCGCCGAGAGGGGTTGAGCAAGTTCCGTGTTCTCGAGGAACTCTGCGAGGTGGGGCGGGCGAATCCCCAAGGCATCGACGCCGAGGGACACCGCGTAGCGCCGTTTTCCGTCAAACCTTGCGCAGCGCGGCGGGCGACCTCCGAGAGGGAAGTCGTGATCGCGTCCGGTGTCATAGCTTCCGGGCATGGACAGGCGTCGACCGATCCATTCGGCGACCGGCACGCTGACCGCGCTGCCGACCAAGCTCCAACGGATGGATGCTCGCGCCACCGACTCTGCAGGCTGCGTCCAGTCGGCATCGAATCCTTGGAGGCGCTCTCCGTCACGGATGCCCGGCTTTATCAGTGATCCGTCTGTCATCAGGATCGCCGGTGGTGACGGGATTCCGATCGTGCTGCCGTTCTTCAGGGTCGGAACGGAGTCGACGGCCCAGCCAAGTCCGCCGAGTCCCTCGGTCCAATAGAAGCCATGTGCAAAGCGGTCGAGGTCGGTCGCAGGACGCACAAGGGGCCGATCATCTGTCAAGAGAACTTCCGCGGGATCGAGAACCCTCGACGCCACGAGGAACACGCGTTCGCGCCGCTGCGGGAGCCCGAACGAAAAGGTGTCCACGACGCGATATGCCCAGCGATAACCCCGTCGCTCGAACTCGTCGACGATCGCGCGCATCGCGTTACCGCCGTTGAGTTGCAGCATGAATGGGACATTCTCGACGACGACGGTGGGAACACGTCGACGCGAAAGAAGGCGAAAGACTTCCCCGATTAGACCCGAGCGCTCGCCATCCAACCCCGCGGTGCGGCCAGCCTGGCTGAGATCCTGGCAGGGAAACCCGGCGCAGACGAGGTCGACCGACGCCGGAAGTGAGCGAAGCCTCGTGATGTCGTCGCGATACTCGACGTTCGGAAACCGCGCTGCGAGGACAGCCTTGGATGCCGGCAAGATGTCGCACAG
Source organism: uncultured Burkholderiales bacterium (assembly GCA_937872345.1). GTDB lineage: Bacteria > Pseudomonadota > Gammaproteobacteria > Burkholderiales > Burkholderiaceae_E > Zeimonas. The sequence goes on from CALMSQ010000533.1 coordinate 1,997, forward strand.
AAGGTCGGCTTCGTGCCCGGCGCGTGCCAACCCGAGCTCGAACCCTCCGATTCCTGCGAACAAGCCTGCGGCGCGCATGTGTACGAATATCCAGTATTCAGTCAGATGTTATCAGGACGCAGGCGGGATTCCAAGCCTGCCATCGGCCTACGTCGAGCAGGATATCAACGTGGCAACGAATACGCCGAACAGACGTTGCGAAGAGCTCGGGCCGGGACGGCTTGGGCATCGGACGCGTACTGTGGCAGCACTCTATCGACCGGCGGTCTCGGTCGCAGGCTGGTGTGCGAAGAAGTGGGCGAGGTCGGCCAGGTCGGCGCCCGACAGGCCGCTCAGTTCCTGCGTCATCGCCGCGCCGTAGCCCAGTCGCTTGCCGCTCGCGAACTCGCGCATCGCCTTCAGCAGGTAGTCCTCCCGCTGGTTCGCCAGGCGCGGCATCTGCTCGCGGCCGGAAAAGTCGGGGTTGTGGCAGACCCCGCAGCGGTGCTGCGCCGCCAGCGCACGGCCGCGCTCGAAGCGCAGCGGATCGGCCTTGTCGGTGGGCGGCGGCGGCGGCGGCAGCTTCGAGATTGCGTCGGCGAACGCGCGCAGGTCGTCGTTGCTCATGCCCTTTGCCTGCTCGATCATCACGGGTTCGCCGCGCCGGCCGTCGCGAAGCAGGAACAGCTGCGTCATCGCGAAGAAGGCCGGTTGGCCACCCAGCGACGGCGTGAGCGGCGTCTGCGACTGGCCGCTTGCGCCATGGCAGGCCAGGCAGGTTGCGAAGCGCTGTTCGAAGGGGCTCGGCGCGGCGAGCGCCGCGTGGGCCGCGCAGGCCGCGAGCACGAGGCTCGCGATCCGCGCGGCGCGGCCAGGGCGGCGCTTGCGCGCCGCGGCGATCGGCATCAGCGCTTGTTGTAGGTGATGCGGTAGATCGCGCCGTTGTGGTCGTCGGACACCAGCAGCGATCCGTCCTTCATCACCATCACGTCGGCGGGCCGACCGAGGTAGCCGTTGTTCTCGACCAGCCCCGTGAGGAAGGGCTCGACCTTCGAGACGTTGCCCTTGGCATCGAGGAAGATCGCGACCACGTCGGCGGCGTACTTCTGGCTGCGGTTCCACGGGCCGTGACGCGCGAGGAAGATCGCGTTCTGGTACTTCGCCGGGAACATCTTGCCGGTGTAGAAGCGCATGCCCAGTGGCGCCGCGTGCGGGCCGAGCAGCGTGGCGGGTTTGGTGTAGTCCTTGCAACTCGTGCCCCAGCCGAACTCGGGGTCGGCGTATTCGCCGGAGTGGCAGAACGGGAAGCCGAAGTGCTGCTTGCCCGGCTTGGTGACGTGGTTCAGTTCGTCGCTGGGCAGGTCTTCGGAGAGCCAGTCGCGCTGGTTGTCGCCGAACCAGAGCTCGCCGGTCTTCGGATGGAAATCGAAGCCCACCGTGTTGCGCACGCCGCGCGCCACGGTTTCCTCGCCGCTGCCGTCGAGGTTGATCCGGAAGATCCGCGCGTACTGCTCCGACGGATTGCAGATGTTGCACGGCGCGCCGACCGGCACGTAGAGCTTGCCGTCCGGGCCGACCTTGATGAACTTCCAGCCGTGCGGGATCTCGCCGGGCAGCTTGTCGTACACCATGACCGGCGCCGGCAGCTTGTCGAGGTTCGACTCGATGTTGTCGTAGCGCACGATCTCCTTCGGCGTCGCGACGTACAGCGCGCCCTTGTGGAACTCGATGCCGTTGGGCAGCATCTGCTTCTCGAGGATCGTCTTCACCTCGCGCTTGCCGCCCTTGTCGGTGATCGCGTAGACCTTGCCGGCGACGAACAGCGAGCTCACGAAGACCGTGCCCTTGTCGCCCTGGCGCATGCCGCGGGCGTCGAGCACGTCGCTGGCCCACACCTCGGCCTTGAAGCCGGGTGGCAACTTCATCTTCGAGATCGGCAGCTTGTCGGCCGGCGTCGGAATCGGGAACGCCGGCACCGGCGCCATCTTCATCGCCGTATCGGTGTTCGGCCGGCCCTTGGCCCAGAACGGCTCTTCTTCCTTCTTGGCCTCCTGGGCATGCGCCGCGAGCGGCAGCCCGACGGCCATCGAAACCACGGCAGCGAGCACCGACCGTCTGCTCCACTTGGAAAGCAGGTTCATCTGACTCCTCCTGGGTTTGTTCTGTCGCTCTGCCTCGACGCCGATGCGCAAGGTCGGGCGGCGAGCCGCCGTGCAGCGCGTCCGGCGTGGGCGAGAAGCGTAGCGCAGTTCGGCTGCGCCGGCACCTGATTTCGCGGGGCGGCTCAGAAGGCGTAGCTCGCCCGGGCCCCGGCCACCCAGGCGCGCCGCGGCGCCGGCTCGTAGTACCGGCCGTTGGCCGCGTTGACGATCACCGAACCGATGTAGCGCTGGTCGGTCAGGTTGTCGACGCGCACGAATGGCGAGAGCTGCCAGCCGCCGAAGCGCCAGTCGAACCCTGCGCGCCAGCCGAACACCGCGTACGAGCCGGCGTGCTCCGAGTTCGCGTCGTCGACCGCGACCTTCGCGTTCCAGCGCCCGTCGACGCCGGTGACGAAGCCACTCGGGGCGTGGCGCCAGGCGAGTTCGGCGTAGACCGAGGACTTCGGCACGCCGGGGATCGCGTTGCCCGACAGGTCGCCGCCGGTCGTGCTCAGGTAGTCGCGGAACTGCGCGTCGACCCACGTCCATGCCAGCCAGCCGGTGAAGCCGCTGCCGAATTTCGATTCCAGGCCGAGCTCGAAGCCGCGCCGCTCGGTGCGCGCCGCGTTGCGGAAGGTCGTGCGGCCGCCGGCGTTGACGTCCGGCACGATGTCGTTGCGGGTCGCGGTGCGGAACACCGCCAGGTTCAGGCGGGTGGCGCGCCCGAGCAGCATCTTGACGCCGGCCTCGTAGTTGGTGCTGCGGCTGGGCTCGAGCGCGAAGTTCAATCCGGGCAGGCCGTCGGGCCGGTAGGCGAGCTCGGCGAAGGTCGGGGTCTCGAAACCGCGCCCGGCCGACGCGTACAGGTTCACCGTGTCGGTGAGCGCGTACAGCACGCCGATCACCGGGTTGGTCGCCGAGTAGCGCTTGCTGCCCGAGTCGTCGGGGTTGGCCGCCGTCACGAAATCGTCGCTGACGTCGAACGAGACACTGGAGCGGCGAACGCCGCCCGAGAGCTTCCAGTCGGGTGCGAACCACCACTCGGCGATCGCGTACTGGTCGAAGCTCGACGCGGTGTCGAGTTCGTCGCGGCGCAAGCCGCCGGCGACGCCGGAGTTGTTCACGTAGCCGCGCCGGCGCTCCTGCATGCGGTCGTAGTCGGTGCCGAGCGTGAAGTCGAATCGCCCGTTGGCGAGCATCGTCGAGTGCGTCCACTGCAGGTTGGCTCCGCCGAAGCCGCGGTCGAGGTCGACGACGCCCCCCGACGATGAGGCCGCCGCGCCGCTGAACGCGAGGAACTGGGTGACCTGACGGTCGCCGAGGTAGCCGCGCAGCTTCAGCGTGTCGCGAGCGCCGACGCGCCGCTCCCAGGACAATCCCAGCTGCCGGTGCTCGACGCTCTTGCGGGTGTCGAAGGCCTGCGCGCCGGTGCCGGCCTGCCTGGGGTCCTGCTCGACCTGCTGGCGGGTGAGCCCGAGCGGGTCCTGCGTGTCGGGCTGGTCGAGCAGCGTGGCGTTCAGCGCGAACTTGCTGTCGGGGTCGGCCGCCCAGACCAGCCGCGCGCTGGCCAGGTCGCGCCGGGTGCGGCTGTGGTCGCGGTAGCCGTCGGTCTCGAAGCGCGACGCGTCGACGCGGGCGCCGACGGCACCGATCGTGTCGCCGTATCCGGCGCCGAGCTTCCAGCTTCCCCAGCTTCCGGCGCTCGCGGTCGCGCGCCAGGTCGGACGGCGCGGCGGGTCACCGGTGAACACCGTGACGAGGCCGCCCGACGAGTTGCCGTACAGCGCCGCGAACGGCCCGCGCAGCACCTCGATGCGCTCGGCGGTCTCGAGGTCGAACAGGCCCGTCTGGCCCTGGCCGTCGGGCGCCGTGAACGGGATGCCGTCCTGCAGCAGGCGCACGCCGCGCACGCCGAACGCTGCCCGCGCGCCGAAGCCGCGCGAGGACAATTGCAGGTCCTGTGCGTAGTTCTGTCGGTTCTGGACGTAGATGCCCGGGACCCGGCCGAGCGACTCGGACAGGTTGACGCCGGGCTTGTGTTCGCGGATCGCGTCGTCGCCGACCGAATCGATCGCGACCGGAACGTCGAAGCTGCGCTGCTCGATGCGCGTTGCGCTGACGGTGACGGGGTCGAGTTCGGCGGAGCGCGGCTGCGCTGGCTGCTGCTGTGCCTGCGCGTCGCCCGTCGCGATCGCCAGCGATGCGAGCAGCGCACCGGGAATCGATGCGTGGTTCCTGCCGCCGTCGTTTCGCCGCTTCATGGAGCCTCGCCGCCGCCCGGTGTCGCGAGAGTATGCGATGGGCCGGGGGCTGCGGCAACGGCGCCCTTGCGCCGGCCAAGGCCGGCGAGGTGCCCGCGGCGCGAACTTGCCTTATGCTTGCCTGCATCGCAGCATCAACCCCTCGAGGAGGCGCGCCCCATGTACGATCGAATCCTGGTTCCCGTCGACGGGTCCGCCTTTTCCGAAGAGGTGCTTCCGCACGCACTGGGCATCGTGCAGGCCACCGGCGCGACGCTGTCGCTGCTGCGCGTCGTCGACCGGGAAGAGGATCAGTCCGAAGCCGCGCGCTACGTGGGCGCGCTCGCGGCCGACCTGTCGGCCGACGGTCGCGCGATGGTGGCGCGCGGCGACCTCGCCGACACGGTTCTCGCCGAGGCGCGGCGCGTTCCGGGCACGCTGATCGCGATGACCTCGCACGGCCACAGCGGACTGATGGAGGCGATGATGGGCAGCGTGGCGCTGCGCATCGTGCGCACCGGCGGCGACCCGGTGATCCTCTATCGCCCGCGAGGCGCAGCGGTCGAGGGGCGCAGGCAGGCGACCCGCGTGAACACGGTGGTGCTGCCGCTCGACGGTACGCAGGTCTCCGAGGCCATGGCGTCGCAGGCGGCCGGCATGGCGCTGTGGCTCGGTGCCGATCTCGTCGTCGTCGAGGTGATCGCGCCCGACGTCAAGCTCGCCGCCGACATCCCGACGGGCGACGTGATGGAGTCCTCGTACGTGCGCACGCGCGCCGAAGAGTACGCCACGCGCTACGGCGTGCGCACCAGCTGGGAGGTGCTGCACGGCGAGCCGGCCGAGGCGATCGCCCGCTTCCTGGACGAGCGTCGCGACGTGATGCTCGCCATGGTCACGCACGGCAGGCGCCCGCTCGAGACGGCGATCCTCGGCAGCGTCACAGCCGGCTGCCTGCATCGGTGCGCCGTGCCGATCGTGACCCGATTGCCCTGATCGTCGGACGCCTGCGCCGGCGGCCGCGGTCGCCGGGCGCCTCGACACACCGCGAGTCGACCGGTTCCGGTCCCGGCCGGTGCAGGGCGCGACGCCGGGTTCGAAACGCGGGATTCCGTTTTCTGCATAATGCGGGTCATGAGCAACGACCCGAAACCCGTCGCCGAGGCGCCCCAGGTCGATGATCCGGCACCAGCCGGCTCGGCCATCCTGCGCGCGATGCGCGTGATGGAGGCGATTGCCGCCAGCCCGGCGCCGCCGCAGCTGGCCGAGATCTGCAAGGCCGTCGAGCTTCCGAAGCCCACCGTGTTTCGCATCCTCGCCACGCTCGAAGTGGCGGGGCTGGTCGGGCGCGAACCCGGCAGCAAGCGGTATCACTGCGGCCGGCGGCTCAGTACGCTCGCTGCGGACGTGCTGCTGCATTCCCCGAACCGCGCCGCGCGCCACGCCATTCTCGAGGAGCTGGTCGAGCACACCGGCGAGACCTGCAACCTCACGATTCCCAACGGCAACGCGGTCATGTACCTCGATCGCGTCGAGACGGCCTGGCCGCTGCGCATCGCGCTGGGTGCGGGATCGAGCGTGCCGCTGCACGCGTCGGCCAGCGGCAAGCTGTTCCTCGCGCACATGCCCAAGCGTTCGCGCGAGCGCTTCGTGCGGCAGAGCCCGCTGGTGCGGCACACGCAGAAGACGCTGACCGAGCCGCGCGCGCTGGCCGCCGAGCTCGAGCGCATCCGCGAGCAGGGCTACGCCACCGACGACGAGGAGTACCTTGCCGGCATCTGCTGCCTCGCGGTGCCGGTGCACGACGCCGACGGGCGCGTGGTCGCTGCGCTGGCCATGCACTCGCCGGTGCCCCGACTGGCGCTGGCCGAGGCGATGCAGTTCCTGCCCGCGATGCAGTCGGCCTCCGAAGCGATGGCGCAGACGCTCGATTGGTAGCCGGCGTGACGATCCTCGTCCTGAACAGCGGGTCGTCGAGCTTCAAGTTCGCCGTCTATCGCAGCGTCGACGCCACGAGCGGCGCGCCCTGCGAGCCCGTGGAGCGGCTGCGCGGGCAGGTGCACGGGCTGCCCGACACGCCGGTGATGGTCTGGCGCACCGAGGTCGGCGAGCGCGGCGAGCTTGCCCTGCCCGCACCGGCCGACCAGCGCCGGGCGCTCGAGGAGGTGCTCGCCCGGCTGCAGTCCGACGGCCTGATCGACCGCGTCGAGGCTGTCGGCCACCGGGTGGTGCACGGTGGGGAGGCGCTGGTGGCGCCTTGCCTGGTCGACGAGTCGACGCTGCGCCTGGTCGAGTCGCTCGAGCCGCTCGCGCCGCTGCACCAGTCGCACTGCGTCGCCGGGATCCACGCGATGGCGGCCGTGGCGCCAGGCGTTGCGCAGGTGGCGTGCTTCGACACCGCCTTCCATGCCACGCAGCCGCGGCTTCACACGACGATGCCGCTGCCGGTCTCGTGGCGCGACCGCGGCGTGCGGCGCTACGGATTCCACGGGTTGTCGTTCGAGTCGATCGCCCGGCAGCTGCCGGCGCTGGCTGGCGCGCAGGCCGAAGGCCGCGTCGTCGTCGCGCACCTAGGCAGCGGCGCCAGTGTCTGCGCGATGCGCGAGCGGCGCTCGGTGCGCACGAGCATGGGGTTGTCCACGCTCGACGGGCTGGTGATGAGCACGCGCCCGGGGGCGGTCGACATCGGCGTCGCGCTGTTCGCACAGCAGCAGCTGGGGCTCGACCTCGAGACGCTCTCGCGCGGGCTGTATCACGAGTCCGGCCTGCTCGGCCTGTCGGGCATCTCGGCGGACATGCGGGTGCTGGCCGCCAGCGACGATCCGCGCGCGCGCTTCGCGATCGACGTTTTCTGCCAGCGTGCCGCGCAGGAGATCGCTGCGAGCGCGGTCGTGCTCGGAGGCTGCGATGCGATCGTGTTCACCGCCGGAATCGGCGAGCACGACGCCCGGGTGCGCGCGCAGATTGCCGGCCTGCTCGGCTGGATGGGCGCCCGCATCGACGAGGCGGCCAACGCCGCGCAGGGGCCGCGATTGCACACGGCCGACTCGGCGATCGGCCTGTGGGTCGTGCCGACCGACGAAGAGAGCGTCATCGCGCGGCACACGGCCGCGCTGGTGCGGCCGCGCGGCGCGCGCTGAGCGGCCGCGGCGTCAGGGGTGCCCGGCGACGAGCCAGTGCGAGTACAGGTTGGCGAGGATGCAGCTGTTGATGCGCGCCGCCACGCTGTCGGCACGGCTGGTCAGCAGGACCGGCACGGCGGCGCCGAGCACCAGCCCGCCGAGTTCCGCGCCCGCCAGGTAAGCGGCCTGCTTGTACAGCGCGTTGCCGGCCTCGATGTCGGGGACGAGCAGCACGTCGGGGTCGCCCGCGACGCGCGAGACCAGGCCCTTGCTCCGGGCCGCCTGCGCGGAAATCGCGATGTCGAACGCCAGCGGGCCGTCGACGATGCCGTGCGCGATCTGGCCGCGATCGGCCATCTTGGCGAGCGCCGCCGCCTCGATCGTCGCCGGCATGGCCGGGTTCACGTCTTCGGTGGCGGCCAGCACGGCCACCTTCGGGGTGGCCACGCCGAGCGCACGGCACAGGTCGATCGCGTTGCGCGCGATGTCGGCCTTGTCCGCGAGGCCCGGGGCGATGTTGACCGCCGCGTCGGTGAGCGCGACGAGCTTCGGGTAGGCGGCGAACGCGAGGACGAACACGTGGCTCACGCGGCGCTGCGTGCGCAGGCCCGCGTCGCGGGCGACGATCGCCGACATGTAGTCGTCGGTGTGCAGGCTGCCCTTCATCAG
>CALMSQ010000534.1:0-6762 GCA_937872345.1 uncultured Burkholderiales bacterium
CGGGCACCGCTTCAAGGCGGTCTGCGTCGTCCACAACGAGACCTCCACCGGCGTGACCAGCCGGATCGACGAGGTGCGCCGCGCGGTCGATCGGGCGAAGCACCCGGCGCTGCTGATGGTCGACACGATCTCGTCGCTCGGGTCGATCGACTACCGGCACGACGAGTGGGGCGTGGACGTCTCCGTGGCGGGCTCGCAAAAGGGGCTGATGCTGCCGCCAGGCCTGTCGTTCAACGCGATCAGCGCGAAGGCGCTCGAGGCGGCAAGGCATGCGCGGATGCCGCGCTCTTACTGGGACTGGGCCGATATGCTCGGCCCGAACGCGAACGGCTTCTTCCCCTACACGCCAGCGACCAACCTGCTCTACGGCCTGCACGAGGCGATCGCGATGCTGCTCGAGGAGGGGCTGCCGAACGTCTTCGCGCGTCACCGGCGCCACGCCGAGGCCACGCGATCGGCGGTGCGCGGCTGGGGACTCGACATCCTCTGCCAGGATCCGGACGGCCACAGCCCCGTGCTCACCGCGGTCGTGATGCCCGAGGGCCACAGTGCCGATGCGCTGCGCAAGCTGGCGCTCGAGAACTTCAACCTGTCGCTCGGCCAGGGGCTGAGCAGGCTCGCCGGCCGGGTGTTCCGCATCGGGCACCTCGGCGACTTCAACGACCTCACGCTGCTCGGCACGCTGGGCGGTGTGGAGATGGCGCTAGGGCTGGCCAGCGTGCCCCACCGCAAGGGCGGCGTGCAGGCAGCGATGGACAGCCTGGCGGCATCGGCCCCGAAGGTGCCGCGTGCCGAGCGGGCCGCCGCCTGAGCATCGAACCTACCAAGAGGAGGAGACCATGAAGCACAACGCGAAGATTCGCGCCGCCGCCGGCGGCCATCCGGCGACGACACAGCGCCGTCGTGCCCTGCGAGGCGCTCTCGGCGCAGCGATCGGCCTGACCGTCGCGCTCGGCGCGTTCGCACCCGGCGCGACGGCGCAGGAGATCGAGCTCAAGCTCGGCCACGTCGGCGAGCCCGGGTCGCTGTTCCAGATCAGCGCCGACGAGTTTGCGCGGCGCGCCAACGCCAAGCTGGCCGGCAAGGCCAAGGTCGTGGTGTTCGGCTCGAGCCAGCTGGGCGGCGACAAGGAGATGTTGCAGAAGCTCAAGCTCGGCACGATCGACATGGCGGTGCCGTCGACCGTGATGAGCAGCGAAGTCGACACCTTCGGCGTCTTCGAGATGCCCTATCTCGTGAAGGACCGCAAGCACATGGCCCTGATCGAGAAGGAGATCGTGTGGCCGAAGCTCGCTCCGGCCGCCGAGGCGAAGGGCCTGAAGATCATCGGCGTCTGGGAGAACGGCTACCGGCACATCACCAACAACCGCAGGCCGATCCGCAAGCCCGAGGACCTGGCCGGCATCAAGCTGCGCGTGCCCGAGGGCAAGTGGCGTGTCGCGATGTTCAAGGCTTATGGCGCCAACCCGAGCCCGATGAAATTCTCGGAGCTGTTCACCGCGCTGCAGACCGGCGTGATGGACGGGCAGGAGAATCCCTTCACGCAGATCTACAGCGCCAAGCTGCACGAGGTGCAGAAGTACCTGTCGCTGTCGGGCCACGTCTACACGCCCGCCTACCTGACCGTCGGCGCGCGCAAGTGGGCGACGCTGCCGGCCGACGTGCGCAGTACGCTCGAGCAGACCGCGAAGGAGACCCAGGCCTTCGTCTACGAGACCGCGCAGAAGCAGGAGACCGAGCTGCTCGAGAAGATCAAGGCGAGCGGCATCCAGGTCAACGAGGTCGACAAGAACGCGTTCATCGCGGCCAGCAAGCCGACCTACGACGAGTTCGGCAAGGCCGTGGCGGGCGCCAAGGAGCTGATCGACCGCGCGATCGAGCTGGGCAAGTGACCCGGACGGCCAGGCGGGAGACCGGGCGATGCTGAAGTTGCGCAAGCTGTACGAGGCCGCGCTGGAGTGGATCGTCATCGCGCTGATGGTGGCGCTGGCCGTCGAAGTGACGGTCGGCGTCGTCTTCCGCACGATCGGAGAGTCGCTGGTCTGGTACGACGAGGTCGCGTCGATCCTGCTCGCCTGGCTGACCTTCTACGGCTCGGCCTACGCGGCGGCCAGGCGTGGGCACATCAGCTGCCCCGAGCTGGTCGCGTTGATGCCGCCGGGGCCGCGGCTCGCGGTCACGATGGCGGTCGAGGCGCTGGTGATCGGCTTCTTCGCGCTGCTCGGCGTGATCGGGTGGCAGGTGCTCGACGTGCTCGCGACCGACACGCTGGTGAGCCTTCCCGAGGTGCCGGTGTCGCTGGTGCAGTCGGTGGTTCCGATCTCCGCGGCGCTGATCATCGTCGCCGAGTTGCTGACGCTGCCCGAGGCGCTGGCGTGGGCGCGCGCCGAGCGCGCCCACGGCGCGACGGCCGAGGACGCGGCGCGCGAAGCCTCGCACTGAGCGCCGCAGCGCTCCCCCAGGAACCAACACCCCGAGATCCCGAGGAGTCCCGAGCGTGGAGATGCTGCTGCTGTTCGCCTGCGTGCTGGGCCTGGTCTTGCTGAACGTCCCGATCGCGGTCGCGCTCGGCGTCGTCGCCATCGCGGCGATCTGGCTGGTCCAGGGCACCGCGGCGCTGCCGAACCTGCCGATCGTCGTCTACAACGCCGCGACCAACTTTCCGCTGCTCGCGATCCCGCTGTTCATCCTGGCCGGCGCGATCATGAACGCGTCGGGCATCTCGTCGCGCCTGATCGCGTTCGCGACCGCGCTGCTCGGGTTCATCCGCGGCGGGCTGGCGATGGTGTCGATCGGCGCGTCGCTGTTCTTCGCCGAGATCTCCGGGTCGGCGGTGGCCGACGTCGCGGCGCTCGGGTCGATCACGATCCCGGCGATGAAGAAGAAGGGCTACCCGCCCGCGCTCGCCGCCGCGGTGATGTCCTCGGCAGCAACGCTGGCGGTGATCATCCCGCCATCGATCCCGATGATCCTCTACGCGGTGATGGCCGAGGCCTCGGTCGTGCAGCTGTTCGTCGCCGGCATCGTGCCCGGCATCATCGGCGGCCTCGGGCTGATGGCGATGGCCTACTGGTTCGCGCGCCGCTACGACCTGCCGATCGAGCAGGAGTTCAAGTGGAGCGAGGTGCGGCGCACGGCGCGCGAGGCGCTGTGGGCGTTCACGCTGCCGATGATCATCCTGGGCGGCATCTTCGGCGGCGTCGTCACCGCGACCGAGGGCGCGGCGCTCGCGGTCGTCGCGGCGCTGTTCATCGGCCTGGTCGTCTATCGCGAGCTCGACCTCGCCCACCTGCGCGCAGCGGTGATCGAAGGCGGCTCGCAGACCGCGGTCGTCATGCTGCTCGTCGCCACGTCGGCGCTGCTCGGCGTCTACCTGACCGAGGTACAGGCGCCGCAGAAGCTCGCTCACGCGGTGACCGGGCTCACGGCCAACAAGTGGGCGATCCTCGCGCTGCTGAACCTGCTGTTCCTGCTGCTCGGCATGTTCCTGCACTCGGCCGCGGCGATCATCCTGGTCGTGCCGGTGGTGATGCCGCTGGTCAAGGCGGCGGGCATCGACCCGGTGCACTTCGGGCTGATCGTCACGATCAACCTCGGCATCGGCCAGCAGACTCCACCGGTGGCCAGCGTGCTGATGGTGGCCTGCTCGATCGCCAGGGAAAGCGTCTGGGCGGTCACGAAGACGAACGTCTGGTTCGTCGCCGTGCTGCTGGCCGTGCTGCTGATGGTGACCTACGTGCCGATCACCGGCTTGGGACTCGTGGAGCTGTTCTACCGGTAGCATTCGGTGCGATGAGCACTCGCTACCCGCTGGCGCGGCGCACCGCGCAGATCGACCCGTTCCACGTGATGGAGCTGACCAAGCGGGCGGCCGCCCTCGAGGCGGCCGGCCACCCGGTCATCCACCTGAACATCGGCGAACCCGACTTCACCGCGCCCGAGCCGGTGGTCGCGGCGCTCGAGCGCGCCGTGCGCGCCGGCCACACGCGCTACACCGACGCGACCGGCCTCGCGCCGCTTCGCGAGGCGATCGCGCGCGACTACGGCGAGCGCTACGGGCTGGACATCGCCCCGTCGCGGATCGTGGTGACCGCGGGCGCTTCGGCCGCGCTGTCGCTGGCCTGCTGCGCGCTCGTCGACCCGGGCGCCTCGGTGCTGATGACCGACCCCGGATACCCGTGCAACCGCCATTTCGTGACTGCGTTCGACGGCGTGCCGCAACTCGTGGCGGTCGGCCCCGAGACCCGCTTCCAGCTCACGAGGGGGATGGTCGAAGCGAACTGGCGCGCCGGCACCCGCGGTGCCCTGATCGCGTCGCCCGCGAATCCGACGGGTACCTCGATCCCATTCGTCGAGTTGGGCCGAATCGTCGACGCGGTGCGCGCACGGGGCGGCTTCACGATCGTCGACGAGATCTACCTCGGCCTGTCGTACGACGGCGCGCCGCGTTCGGCGCTCGCCTGGGGCGAAGACCTGGTCGTCACCAACAGCTTCTCGAAGTATTTCCACATGACCGGCTGGCGCCTCGGATGGCTGGTGGTGCCCGAGGCGCACGCGCCGGTGTTCGAGAAGCTCGCGCAGAACCTGTACATCTGCGCGTCGACGCTCGCCCAGCACGCGGCGATCGCGTGCTTCGACGCCGAATCGCTCGCCGAATACGAAGCGCGACGCCGCGAGTTCCAGCGGCGACGCGACTACATCGTGCCGGCCCTGCGCGGAGCGGGCCTGCCGGTGCCGGTGACGCCCGACGGGGCCTTCTACGCGTACGCCGACTGCAGCGCCCACAGCGACGACAGTTCCGCGTTCGCGCTCGAATTGCTCGAGCGCATCCACGTGTCGGTGGTGCCGGGCAAGGACTTCGGCCGCCACGAGCCGTCGCGCTACCTGCGACTGTCGTATGCGACCTCGATGGATCGCCTTCACGAGGCGATCGCGCGGCTCGCGCGCTACCTGCCCGCGCGAGAGCGCCAGCGCGGTTGACGCGGGCCGGGCCCGTCGCTGCTGCCGGCTGCGCCGCCGCTCAGAGCGCGGCGAATTCGTACGATGCGTGGGCGAGCGGCTTGCCGGCCGCCGGCGCGGACGGTGCGGCGGCGTCGATCAGCGGTGCGTCGGGCGGCATGGCGGGCGCGACATCGCGCGCGGCATTGCCCGGGGCATCGTCGCGCGCGCCGCCGATCGGCGTGGCGCGCTCATCGGGCGGACGCAACGCGGCCGGGACCACGGCCCGGCTTTCGCCCGGCGCACCGAGCGCCATCGTCGCGACTGAGCGATCGGGGCCGTCGTCGCTGGCTGCGACCGGCGGCTTGAGCGGCTGCGCGGGAATCGGCCGGCCCGCCGCCGCCGCGGCGATCCGCTCGCGCTCCGACAGGACCTTGTACCCGTAGCCCGAATCGTGCTCGTGCAGCGCAGCGCCCACGTACGACTTCAGCGCGCCTTCGACGCTGCCCTCGCGCACCAGGTACTCCTTGAGGATCCGCGAGCCCACGCTGATGTTGGCCACCGGGTCGAACGCGGCAGCGGCCCCGCCGAACGGCGCGAACTTGTCGGCGTGCACGCGCGTGAGCACCTGCATCAGCCCCTGCGCCCCCGCGGGGCTGCGCGCATTCGGGTTGAAGCTGGATTCGATCGACATCACTGCCAGCACGAGGTACGGATCGAGCCGCAACTCCTTGGCGGCGCGATACGCATACCCGACGAGGTCCTGCACGTCGCCGACCGCCATGCGATATTTCTTCGCGACGAACTGCGCGACCTTCTGCTGCTCGGGGGTGAGCTTCAGTGGCGAGCGCGACGCGGCCTGCGAAGACGGCTGCTTCGAGCCCGCTTCGTGCCGTGGCGTCGTGTGCGCCGGCGACGTCTCCCACGGCAGCGTGAGCGCCGGCAACGCGAAGCGCGGCGCGAACGCACTCGCCAGCACCGTCGGCTGCACCGGGGCGCCCGCTTCGGACAATGGGTCCGCCTCGGCGGCGAAGCGATCACCCTCGCGCAGCGACACCGCTGCGACGACCAGCAATGCGGCAATGGGTACCGCGACCATCGTGAAACGCGCTGCGCCGATGGCGCGAACGCACAGATCGAACAACATCCCGACCTGACGCTGCTTGAGCATCGAGCCTCCTTCCGGCTTGCGCCGTACGGTTCGCCGAACAGGCGATCGGTCCTTGCTGTGCCCGCCAGTATCTGGGGATGCGGGCCTCAACTCTCTCGCACAGGCGATGCTTCGCCGCCTGCTGATGATTGAATGCGGTTCGTGCCGCATGATCCCGGTCTGCGCCGGGACTCGTCAGGGGCTTCGATCACAGGTCGTCACATGACGACACATCGAAAACCCGGCGCGATTCTATGGACGTGACCGCGGAAGGTCAAATTTCAGCGTCCCATGATGCGCAATGGAATCGATGAGACAATCCGCATCGCGAAATCGCAGTGACATACTTCCGTGAAATACAAAGACCTACGTGACTTCCTTCAGCAACTCGATGCGATCGGCGAGTTGAAGCGGGTCTCTATTCCGGTCTCGCCGCACCTGGAAATGACCGAGGTGTCGGATCGCGTCCTGCGCGCTGGAGGTCCCGCGCTGCTGTTCGAGCATCCGCGCGACGAGTCTCGCTCGCACGCAATGCCTGTGCTCGCGAACCTCTTCGGCACGCCGCGCCGCGTCGCGCTCGGCATGGGCGCCGAGTCGATCGATGCGCTGCGCGGAATCGGAGAGTTGCTCGCCTACCTGAAGGAGCCCGAGCCGCCGAAGGGCCTGCGCGATGC
>CALMSQ010000535.1:0-5040 GCA_937872345.1 uncultured Burkholderiales bacterium
TCGGATTTCGCGATGTTGACGCTGCGCTCGAGTCGCTCGCGTGCCGCGCCGAGGTGCTCGCCACCCTGCTTCGAGGCGGCCCGCAGCATGTCCTCGGCGTCGCTCACGAGGTTGCGCATTTCGTGAGCCAGCTTCTCGCGCGCTGCTTCGACTCTCGCGCTCGTGTCCATGGTCGGGTTCTCCGTATCGGGGGATGGATTCATGATCGGCTCAACGGAACACGAGCACGGGAATGCTCGAATGCGTCAGTACCTTGTTCGTTTCGCTGCCGAGCACCAGGGCGCTCAGGCCGCGGCGACCGTGCGAGGACATGAAGATGAGGTCGCAGCCCTTCTCGCGCGCGACGTCGATGATCGCGCGGTACGGCTGCGTGTGGCGCACCGACGCCGTCTCGCACTGCACGCCGGCGGTCTTCGCCGCCTGCGCGGCGGCGTCGAGGACCGTCTTGGCCGTCTCCTCGGTCGCCTTCATGAACTCGGCGAAGGAGGCCTGCCCGGCGGCCGGGAACTCGGCGAACGCGGGGGGGATGTATTCCGGCATCACGTGCAGCGCGGTGACGCGCGCTCCGGTCTCCTTGGCGAACTGGATCGCCCGCTCGACGGCGTCGTTCGACAGCTTCGAGCCGTCGGTCGGAACCAGCAGGTGCTTGTACATGCGGACCTCCTTCCCGGTTGATGGAATGGGCCCATTGTAGGGGCTGGCTCGGCTGACGTCATTGACGGAGCGCAACCGCCACTGCGGCGCTGGCGACCGGGCGCTACGCCAGTCCGGCGGCGACGAGCAGTGCCGCCGCGCTCGCCAGGAAGCCGGGCGCGCTGCGCCGCGCGAGCGCGCTTCCGCCCATCCAGCCCGCCATCGCGAACTTGAAGCCGATGTTGGCGACGAACGCCAGCGCGATCGCGACCACCGCCTGCTCCGCGGAGATGCTGGCGACGCCGAACAGCCGAAGGCTGCTCAGCGTCAGGGCATCGACGTCGGTCAGCCCCGAGACGAGCGCGACACCGTACAGGCCGGTTCCGCCCAGGCGCTGCGTGAGTTCCGCGGCGAGGAGCAACACCAGCGCGTAGAACGCGCCGAAGGCAACCGCCGTGCTCAATTCCGCCGGGTTGCCGACCTGTGGCGCTGCGGCCTGGGGATCGGCCGCGGCCGCCAGCCGGCGCAGGTTCGCGAGACCCGCGACGAGCATCGGCGCGCCTCCGGCCAACAACGCCGGCGCGAGTTGCGGCAGCAGCGCCGGGGCGACGACGGCGCAGACCAGCGCGACGCGCACGAACACCACGCTCCCCGCGAGCAGGACGACCATTGCCGAGGCGCCGGCCTCGGCGGGATCGACGCGCGCCCGCCGGGCGAAGGTCGCCGTCGTCGCCGTCGACGAGACCAGGCCCCCCATGAGGCCCACGAGCAGCAGCCCGTGGCGCGCGCCGACCAGCCGAAGCGCCAGGTAGCCGGCCAGGCTTACGCCGGAGATCAGCACCACCATCAGCCAGATCTGGTGCGGATTGAGCGCGCCGTGCGGCCCGTAGCCGCGGTCCGGCAGCGCGGGAAGCACCACCAGGCTGAGCGCGCCGAATTGCAGGATCGAGAGCATGTCGCGCCGCGTGATCCGTGCGCTCAGGCCCTTGAGTTCCGGCTTCAGGTACAGCAGCGTCGTCGTCACGACGGCCAGCGACGCGGCGATCGTCACGAGCCCGTGCCAGACCATCGTGCCGAGGACGAAGCAAAGAAGGATCGCGATGGTGGTCGTGGTGCCCGGGTCGCCCGCGGGATCGGCGTCGCGACGCTGCGCGGCGACCGCCATCGCGCCGACCAGCAACAGCCCGATCGCAGTCGGCCATGGGGTGCCGCCGAGTTCGCCGAGGAGCGCCGACGCGGTTCCGAACAGCGCGGTCAGCGCGAAGGTGCGCAGCCCGGCGCTCGATGTCGGGTGGCGTTCGCGCTCGAGGCCGATCAGCAGCCCGATGGCGCCGCTCGCGGCGAACGCCTCGAGCAGGCCCAAGTCGACCAGTTCCCCGAACCGGCTGGCGAGAAGCTGTTCGGCATCCATGCTGACGATTATGGCAGCAGCGCCGGAGGTCGTTACAAATCGTTACCGGCCGTTTCGACCGCGCCATGCGTTCGAAGGCCCGGGCGGATAGAGTCGTCTGCATACGGGAAAACCCCGAACCGCACCGATCAGATCCGCCAGCCGGGAGTTCAGAGATGCAGACCACAGTTGCCCCCGCCATCCAGCTTCGGCCGATCATGGCCGGCGTCAGCGGCCCGACCCGATCTGGCGCGCCCGCCGCGAGCGACATGGACGTGCTGCTGGCGCGCGGCGCAGGCACGCGCCGGCGGGTCCGGCGCGGGGAGTACCTGTATCGGCTCGGCGCGCCGTTTCACGCGCTGTTCGGAATCCGTGCCGGCTCGTTCAAGTCGGTGCTGCTCACCGAGGACGGCCGCGAGCAGGTCACCGGCTTCCACATGGGCGGCGAGGTGCTGGGACTCGACGGCATCGGCTCCGAGAGCTATGCCGGCGACGCCGTCGCGCTGGAGGACAGCGAAGTGGTCGAGATCCCGTTCGAGGAACTCGACGCGCTGGCCTGCCGGGAGCCCGCGCTGCAGCGCGAGCTGTTCCGCATGCTCGCCGGCGAGATCCAGCGTGAACGTTCGCTGATGCTGCTGCTCGGCTCGATGCGTGCCGAGGAAAGGCTGGCGGCGTTCCTGATCAACCTGTCGCAGCGGCTGTGCGCCCGCGGGTTCTCGGCCCACAGGTTCCTGCTGCGCATGACCCGCGAAGAGATCGGCAGCCTGCTGGGCCTGAAGCTCGAGACGGTGAGCCGGATCCTGTCGCGCTTCCAGCTCGAAGGGCTGATCGGCGTGCGCAACCGCGAGGTCGAGATCGTGTCGATGCAGGCGCTGCGCGCCGTGATCGGCCGCGGCGACGCGCGGCGCGAGCGCGAGGCGGCCTAGCGGCCTGCACGCAGGCGGCGCGCCCGGACGGGCGCGCCCGATCGCTCACTCGTCGTCCGCTGTCGCAGAGTCGGGGTCGTCGTCGGTGCCGTCGAGCGCTCGACGCAGCATGCGCGCCAGCTGGTCGATCCGATAGGGCTTGGACAACAGTTCCACGTTCGGGCCGAGCTCTTCGCGCCAGGGCAGGGCATCGCGCGCGTAGCCCGACGCGAAAGCGACGCGCAGCTGCGGCCAGCGTGTCAGCGCCTCGCGCGCCAGGGCGGGCCCGCTGATGTCGCCGCGCAGGACGATGTCGCTGAACAGCAGGTCGATGCCGGGCTCGCGCTCGAGTTGCGCCAGTGCGCCCGGCGCGTCGGCCGCTTCGAGCACCCGATAGCCGAGCCTGCGCAGGAACGCGGTTGCGACCTCGCGCACTTCCTCGTCGTCCTCGACCACCAGCACGGTCTCGCTGCCGCCGCGATAGGCGGGGTCGACGCCGAACGCGGCCGGCGGCAGCGCCTCGGCTTCGTCGACCGGCAGGTACAGGCCGATCGTCGTGCCGAGGCCGGGTGCACTCGAGGCCTGGACGTGTCCCCCCGACTGCTTGGCGAAGCCGTAGACGAGGCTGAGCCCGAGTCCGCTTCCCTTGCCGCTGTCCTTCGTCGTGAAGAACGGCTCGAACGCATGCGCCAGTACTTCGGGGCTCATCCCCGTCCCGGTATCGGCGACCGAGATCAGCAGGTACCGCCCGGGGGTGAGCCCATCGGCGCGCGCGACGAGGCCGGCGTCGACACTGGCCAGGGTCGCGGAGAGCGTCAGCGTTCCGCCGCCCGGCATGGCGTCGCGCGCGTTGACGGCGAGATTGAGCAGCGCGGTGTCGAGCATGCCCGGGTCGGCCTTGACCGGGGGCAATCCGTCGTCGACGACCGACCGCACCTCGATGTTGGCGCCCAGCGTGCGCTTGAGGATGTCGGCCAGCGACGCCAGCAACTGCCGTACGTCGATCGCGCGCGGCTGCAGCGTCTGCCGGCGGGCGAAGGCGAGCAGCTTGCGCGTCAGGTCGGCTCCGCGGCCGGTCGCGCGCAGGGCGGCCCTCACCAGGTTCGCAGACAGCGCGTCGGAAGCCACGCGCTCCTCGAGCATCTGCAGGTTGCCCGAAACCACGGTGAGCAGGTTGTTGAAGTCGTGGGCGACGCCTCCGGTGAGTTGACCGAGCGCCTCCAGTCGCTGCGACTGGAACAGCTGCTCCTCGGTGCGGGATCGCTGCATCGCCGCGCCGATCGTATTGGCCAGCGCCTGCAGGAAGTTCGCGTCGTCGCGGGTGAAGCTGCGGGCACGCCGCGTGCCGGCCAGCAGCAGCCCGAGCGTGCGATCGTCACCGGGGATCGCGGCCAGCAGCGCGCTGCGCGGCACCGAGTCGGCGCCGCTCCCCGAGTCCCGGGCGCCCGGCTGGCCCATGTCGTCGACCGCCAGCGGCTGGACGATCGCCTCGGCGCCGGCACGGCAGTAGCCGGACAGTCGCTCGAGCGTGGCGGCGAGCCCCGTCGTGTCCAGGCCGTGGCTGGCGCCGACGACCAGTGGCGGGCCGGCGCTGGCGCACTGTGCCACCAACGCGAAGTTGGCGCCGAGCAGCCGCGCGACGAGATCGCAGGCCTCGCGCTGGATCCGGACCGTGTCCTTGCTGGCGAGCGCAAGCCGCCCGAAGTCGGCCACAGCGTTGGACTGCCGGGCTCGGGCCAGCAGGTCCTGGACGCGCGCGACGCCGCTCACGTCGCGGATGTTGGCGCAGATCAGCGTCGCGCTGCCGAGCCGGAACGGGCTCAGGCTGATCTCGACCGGGAACTCGCGGCCGTCGGCGTGCTGCGCCCACAGCGCCAGGTTCATGCCCATCGGGCGCGACTCGGGCTGCTCGGCGTACAGGCTGCGATGGCGTCGATGGCCCTCCCGGAACCGTTGCGGAATCAGGTCCTCGATCGGGCGGCCGGCGAGCGCGGCGCCCGGGTGCCCGAACAGGCGCTCGCTCTGCTGGTTCGCGAGCCGGATCGTCCCGTCGCTGTCGACGACGATCAGCGCATCCGACGCGGTGTAGAAGATCTGCTCGTAGAGCCACGG
>CALMSQ010000536.1:0-3149 GCA_937872345.1 uncultured Burkholderiales bacterium
CGCCCCGCCATCGCCATCGTCACGTCGAGCAGCGTCATCAGCACGCCGCCGTGCGCCACGCCGAACGAGTTGCAGTGGTGCGGCGCCAGGTCCAGCTGTGTGTGGGCGGCCCCGTCGGCGCAGGACAGCAATCGGGCGCCGAGGTGGTCGACGAAGGGGACGACGACGGGAAAGCCGATCATGGTTCCGATGTGCCGGGGAGAACGACGATCTCCCGACTGATCCAGCGCGCCGAACCGGCGTGGTCGACGAAGTTGCGTTCGTCGTCGGCCAGGATCTTCTGGATTCGCAGCGCCCCGGGGTCGGTGAACGCGTGGCGGAAATCGGGCTCGTTGCTCCAGTACAGCTCCGCTACGCCGTCGTAGGCTGGCTGGAGCACTCCGCGGCGTTCGACGCGCTTCGAGAAGTCGTCGTCGAGCGGCGTCGTCTGCACATATCGGGCGATGCGCAGCACGGCCTTGTGCTCGACGACGATCGGTCCGTGGAGTCCGAGCCAATGCGAAAGGAACTGCTCGCGCGTCAGCCCGGCCTTCCGCCTGATGCAGTAGATGATCTTGAACACCTTGCCCCCTTGCCCCCTTTCACCCGCCGGGCCCGCCCGAACCCGCCGGAGAGCATACCATCGCGCTCCCGGCGTGGACCGAGGCGCTGATTGCAGCGCCCTAAATTCTCCTATAAACTAATGTTCGTTAGTCTCTATGCAAATGAAGGCTTCGCATGTCGCGACACAAGTTGCTGGTTGCCAATCGTGGCGAGATCGCCTGCCGCATCATCCGCGCGGCGCGCACGCTCGACCTGCCCACGGTCGCCGTTCACTCCGAGGTCGACGCCACCCTGCCCCACGTGGAGATGGCCGACGAGGCCGTTTGCATCGGGCCGGCTCGCGCCTCCGAGAGCTACCTGGTCGGCGAACGGCTGCTCGAGGCGGCCCGCTCGACCGGTGCCACCCTGATTCATCCCGGCTACGGCTTCCTGTCCGAGAGCCCCGCCTTCGCCGCGTTGTGCAGGCAGGCGCGCATTGCGTTCGTCGGGCCATCGGCGGAGTTGATTCGCCTGATGGGCGACAAGCATCAGGCGCGGGTCGCGGCGCAAGAGGCCGGCGTGCCTGTACTGCCAGGGTCGGGGAAGTTGCCGTCCGACCCCGAGGCCATCGTCAAGGCGGCCGAGAGCGTCGGCTATCCGCTGCTGGTGAAGGCGTCGGCCGGCGGGGGCGGAATCGGAATGCGGATCGTAGCCGGGCCCAACGAGCTGGTCGACGCAGTCGGCAGGACTTCGGATCTCGCCGGCAAGGCCTTCGGCGACGGCTCGGTCTACCTCGAGCGCTACGTGGCGCAGGCCCGTCACGTCGAGATCCAGGTCTTCGGCTTTGGTGACGGTCGTGCCGTACATCTGTTCGAACGAGACTGCTCGCTGCAGCGGCGCCATCAGAAGGTCGTCGAGGAAGCGCCCGCGCCGGGGCTGCGCGACCAGTTGCGCCGGCGCATGGCGCAGGCTGCGGTCGCGCTCGCTTCGGCATGCCGCTATGAGGGCGCCGGCACCATCGAGTTCCTGCTCGATGCGGAAAGGGAGGAGTTCTTCTTCCTCGAGATGAACACACGGATCCAGGTCGAACATCCGGTCACCGAAATGATCACCGGCATCGATCTCGTCGCGGCACAGATCCGCCTGGCGATGGAGGAGTCGCCCGGGCCCGGGATGGCGCAAGACAGCATCGCGCGCAACGGGCACTCGATCGAGGCGCGTGTCTACGCCGAAAATCCCGCGAAGAACTTCATCCCGAGTCCCGGGAAGCTGACAGCTCTGGACGTGCCGGCCGCTGAGCACGTCAGGTTCGAAACCGGCTACCGTGCAGGCAATTCGGTGACCCACTTCTACGACCCGATGCTGATGAAGGTCTGCGCCTGGGGTGCCTCGCGCCGCGAGGCTCTCGAGCGGCTCGACGGCGCGTTGGCCGACCTGCACATCGAGGGCGTCGGGCACAACATCGCCTATCTGCGCTCGATCCTTGCGCACGAAGGCTTTGCCGCAGGGCACGTCTACACCCGCTTCCTGACCGACCATCACCAGGCGCTGCTCGCCGCTGCGCCGGTTCCGCATGCCTAGGCACGCCGTCGACGCTGCGCTCGCGCCGATGGCGCCCGCCGATCCCGAAGCGCTCGAGCGACTGCTGGTTGCCAGGCACAGCTGCCGCGCCTTCCAGGATCGGCAGGTCGACCGCGCAACCATCGAGCGCATCCTGGAGATGGCGCAGCGGACCGCTTCCTGGTGCAACGCCCAGCCGTGGCAGGTGATCGTTACCGCCGCAGGCGCAACGGAGCGATTCCGGCAGGCGTACCTGGCCTTCGCCGCTTCGAACGCGCCGGCCCCTGATTTCCCGTTTCCTCGCGAGTATCGCGGCGTCTACCTGCAGCGCCGCCGCGAGAGCGGGCTGCAGCTCTACCGCTGCGTCGGCATCGGGCGCGCCGACCTCGAAGGCAGGAAGCGGCAGGAACGCGAGAGCTTCCGCCTGTTCGGCGCTCCGCACGTGGCGATCGTCACCACCGACGAGGCCTTGGGCGTCTATGGCGCGATCGACTGCGGCGCTTGGGTCAGCAACTTCATGCTGGCCGCACAGAGTCTCGGGGTGGCTACGATCGCGCAAGGCGCGCTCGCGCTCCACTCCGGGTTCGTGAGGGAGTTTTTCGGGCTCGGCGAAGATCGACGGTTGGTGTGCGGCGTGTCGTTCGGGTACGAAGACCCGGAGCATCCGGCGAACGGGTTCCGGACGATCAGGGCGGCGCTGGGCGACATCGTCGAGTGGCGCGACGGGGGCTGACCTTTCCGACTGTCCGCTGACCGCCGGGCGCCGCCATGTCGGAACCGTAAGCTCCGCTGGCTCGTAGATGTTCGGAAATGGATTTTTCTGGCAACAGATCCTTGTTTCTGCCGGCGCATCGGGTTCGCACGCGGGTCTGGTTTGCTCAGTCCTCGCCTTCAGCGAACGCCTCGTTGCGCTTCTTCGCGATCGCCGGCATGAAGACGATGACCAGCAGCACGGCGGCGATCGCCAGCAGCGTGGCCGACAGCGGGCGGGTGACGAACACCGACCAGTCGCCGCGCGAGATCGTCATCGCGCGGCGCAGGTACTCCTCCATCAGCTTGCCCAGCAC
>CALMSQ010000537.1:0-12274 GCA_937872345.1 uncultured Burkholderiales bacterium
CCGGTGACTTCGGTCACGCCTTCGGCGATCGCGCCGAGCATGACCGAGCGATGCGAAATCGACTTGTCGCCCGGCACGCGAAGGGCGCCGGACAATGCGCCGCCGGGGGCGACGCGAAAGCTGCGGGACATGAAGTTTTTCCTGTGGCGCGCTCCGCGGCGTGGCTAGAGTGCGCTCATGAAGAACGAGGCAGCCATGATTCTACAGAGCGGCGACACCAGCGACTCCACCCGCGAGGCGCCGTTGACCGACACCACGCCGCTGCGCCTTCCCTGCCCGGATGTGATCGACGCTGCGTCGAGGCGCGAGCCGCTCGACGTGCGCGCGCAGCGGCTGTTCGCCTCGCTGCCCTACGCGTACCGCCTTTCCGTCACCCGCCAGCGCTTCCCTCACGTGCTCAACCGCATCGCGGCCGAATGGGGCGCGCCGATGCGATTCCTCGAACTGATGGACGAACTGCTGATGGACCGGCGCGGCAATCGCGAGGGCTTTCCGTTCGATTCGGTGCTCGAACTGACCAACCTTCGCGAGTACTACCTGAACGAAGTGCAGGTCGGCCTGCGCAAACGGCTCGAAGCCCGCCGCAGCCCCTGGTAGCCGCCTAACCCAGCCGGCTTCGCCAGCGGCTCGCCACGGAGAAGATCTCCACCAGCGCGTCGCGGTCGCCCGCCTCGAGCGCGGCGACGATCGCCTCGTTGCACGCGCGAAAGCGCGCCGCCGAGGCCAGGCAGGCCTCGCGGTTGTCCAGCAGGATGTCGGCCCACATCGTCGGCGACGACGCCCCCACGCGCGTGGTGTCGCGCAGGCCGGCGCCCGAATACTCGAGCGCGCGCTCGGCCAGATCGCCGCCCGCGATCGCCGCCGAGAGCCCGAACGCCACCGCATGCGGCCAGTGCGAGGCTTCGGCGAACACCCGGTCGTGCAGCGCGGGGTCGAGCGTCGAGACCTGGGCGCCGGTCGGCTCGACCAGCCGCTTGACCGCCTCGCAATGCTGCTGGGGTGTCGTGTCGAGCGGGCACAGCAGCCAGCGCCGGTCGCGGAACAGGTCCGGGTCGGCCGCCTGCGGGCCGCTGCGCTCGGAGCCGGCGATCGGATGTCCGGGCACGTAGCGCAGGAACGCGTCGCCGAGCGCGCGACGCGCGGCGTCGATCACGCTGCGCTTGGTGCTGCCGCAGTCGGTGACGATCGCCTGCGAATCGAGCGCCTCGCGGATCTGCGCGAACAGCGCCGGCATCGCCGTGACCGGGGCGGAAACGACGACGAACGAGGCGCCGGCGACCGCCTCGGCAACGCTGTCGCAGGCCACGTCGAGATGGCCGAGCGCGCGCGCGACGCGCGCGTCGTCGTTCGGCGAATAGCCGGCGATCTGCGCGACCGTGCCGGCGCGCTTGAGCGCCGCTGCCAGCGAGCCGCCGATCAAGCCGACGCCGAGGATCGCGAGCTTCTGGACCGCCGGCGGCACCGCAGGCACCTCAGCGGCCCATCACGCGGGCGAACGCCTCGAGGAACGCGTCGTTCTCGTCGGGCAGGCCGACCGTCACCCTGAGCCAGTCGGGCAGCCCGTAGTTCGCCACCGGCCGCACGATGATGCCGGCTCGCAGCAAGCCCTCGTAGACGGCCGCCGCGTCGCCGACGCGCACCAGCACGAAGTTGCCGTACGACGGCACGTACTCGAGGCCCATTTCACGGAAGGCCGACTGCAGCCGCGCCAGTCCGTCGCGGTTGAGCTCGTAGCTTCGCTTCAGGAACGCGTCGTCGTCGAGGGCCGCGATCGCCGCCGCCTGCGCGACCGAGCTCACGTTGAAGGGCTGGCGCACGCGGTTCATCAGGTCGGTGAGCTCGGCCTGCGCGAGGCCGAATCCGACGCGCAGCCCCGCCAGGCCGTATGCCTTCGAGAACGTGCGCGAGACGATCAGGTTCGGATGGTCGGACAGCCAGCGGGACGAGTCGAAGCGAAGCGCCGGCTCGAGGTACTCGTTGTACGCTTCGTCGAGCACGACGACGACGTCGCGCGGAACCGCCGCGAGGAACGCGGCGATGCGGTCGGCCGGAAGGAAGGTACCGGTCGGGTTGTTCGGATTGGCGATGAACACCAGGCGCGTGTCGGAGGCGATCGCCGCGCGCATCGCGTCGAGGTCGTGCCCGAGCTCGCGCGCCGGCACCACGATCGCGCGCGCGCCGGTCTCCTGGGTGGCGAGCGCGTAGACCGCGAACGAATACTGCGAATACACCGCCGAGCAGCCCGGCTGCAGCAGCGCGTGCGCCGCGAGCTCCAGGATGTCGTTCGAGCCGTTGCCGAGCGTGATCCAGTCCTGCGGGACGGCGTAGCGCTTCGAGATCGCCGCCTTGAGCTCGAATCCGTTGGAGTCGGGGTAGCGCCCGAGGTCGGCGACGGCCTCGGCCATCGCGTCCCGGGCCGATTGCGGAATTCCCAGCGGGTTCTCGTTCGACGCGAGCTTGACGATGCGCTCGGGCTGCAGTCCGTACTCGCGGGCGAGTTCCGAAATCGGCTTGCCGGCCTGGTACGGCGCGATCTTCCTGACGTACTCGGGTGCGTGGATGCTCATGGGCTTCGTTGCCGGGAGAGGTGTCCGCCGGCGGGCCCGGCGGCTGGCGTTCAAGGATAACCGAGTCGCCGGGCGGGGTGCGCCCGCGACGACGCTACGCCGCGCGCGGATACGAGCCGACCACCTTGCAGAACGCGGCGAGCGACTTCAGTTCCGCCAGCGCCGCCGCCACCGGCGGATCGTCGCGGTGCCCGATCACGTCGATGTAGAAGTAGTACTCCCACAGCCCCTGGCGCGCCGGACGCGACTCGAAGCGCTTCATCGAAACGCCGTGCCTGGCGAACGGCTCGATCAATGCGTGGACCGCACCGGCGCGGTCGGGCACCGAGAGAATCAGCGAGGTCTGGTCGCCGCCCGACGGTGCGCACTCGTGGCGGCCGATCACCGCGAAGCGGGTCCGGTTGTTCGGATCGTCCTGGATGCTGGTGGCGACCATCTGCAGGCCGTAACGCTGCGCAGCGTGCTCGCCGGCGATCGCCGCGATCGCCGCGTCCTCGGACGCGAGCCGCGCCGCCTCGGCGTTGCTGGCCACGGGCACGCGCTCGACGCCCGGCGCGTGCCGGTCGAGCCAGCCCGCGCACTGCGCGAGCGACTGGGGATGCGAGACGATCCGGCGCACCCCCTCCATGTCGCCGCTGCGCGTCATCAGGTTCTGGCGCACCGGTACCGACACCTCGCCGCTGATCGACAGCGGCGACTGCAGGAACAGGTCCAGCGTGCGGTTGACCGCGCCCTCGGAGGAATTCTCGACCGGGACGACGCCGAAATCGGTCGCTCCGGCCTCGGTCGAGCGGAACACCTCGTCGATCGTCGCGCAGGGCACCGCGTCGACCGAGGATCCGAAGTGGCGCAGCAGTGCCTGCTCCGAGAACGTGCCGGCCGGGCCGAGATACGCCACCCGGAGCCGCCGCTCGAGCTCGCGGCACGCGGACACCACCTCGCGCCAGATCGCCTCGATCGCGTCGCCCGACAGCGGCCCCGGATTGATCGCACGCAGCCGCGACATGATCTGCGCCTCGCGCTCGGGGCGGTAGACCGGTGCGTCGGTGCGATGCTTGAGCTCGCCGACCTGCTGCGCCAGCCTGGCCCGCCGGTTCAGCAATTCGACCATCTCCCGATCGACCGCGTCGATCGACGCGCGCAGCGTCTCGAGGTCGACGCCGGGGCGATCGGGCTGCGGTTTCGGTGGCTCGGCCATGGCGGCGCTCGCGGTCCTTCGGGAAGTCGATGAGGTCGATCGTATCAAACGCCCGTCCGGCGGTTCGGTCGGCCGGGCCGCCGGTGCCTCAGCGGCCGGGCATCCACAGCAGCAGCCAGGGCAGCGTCAGCGCGCCGGCCAGCGTCGACAACGTGACGGCGGCGCTGATCTCGCCGACCTGCGCCTCGTAGCGCTGCGCGAACAGGTAGACGTTGGCGCCGATCGGCAGCGCCGCGGTCACCGTGGCGACCGCGAGCGGCAGCGGCGCGACCCGCAGCACGAAGGCCCCGACCAGCCAGACGAGCAGCGGGTGCGCCGCGCTCTTGAGCAGGGTCAGGCCCAGCGCGGTGGCGATCCCCTGTCGAAGGTCGAGCCGGGCGAGCGAGGCGCCCAGCAGCACCAGGCACAGCGGCGCTGCCGCGGACCCGAGCATCGACAGCGTCGTGTCCACCGCAGCCGGCAGGCTCGCGCCCGTGGCCGACCACGCGAGGCCTGCCAGGATCGGCAGTACGACCGGATGCAGCAACGAGGCGCGCACCACCTGACCGAGGCTGCCGGCCGCCGACCGCCAGGAACCCCGCCCGGCCGCGGCGCGCTCGCGCGCAACCGCGCCCATCTCGATCACCAGCGTGCTCAACGTGAGGAAGGTCAGCGCGTGGACAGCGACGATCGTCAGCAGCAACGCGAGCCCCGTGTCGCCGTACGCGATCCTCACGACCGGAATGCCCAGCATGACCGTGTTCGCGAACACCGCGCCGAGCGCCTGCACCACCGCCGCCTGCACGGCAGCGCCGCGGCGCAGCTGCACGGCGAGCACGGCCAGATAGAGCGGCAACCCCGCCCCGTAGTAGGCGAGCGCCGCACCCGGCGACAACCGATCGAACTCGACGCGCGCAATCGCGCCGAACAGCAGCGCCGGCAGGAAGATCAGGAACGCGGCATCGGACAGCGCCTTGACCGCGGGCTCGGCAAGCAGGCCGGTGCGCGCCGCCGCCACGCCGACCAGGATCAGCAGGAAGACGGGAAGCAGGACCTGCGCGAGCGAGGCCACGCCAGCCCCGGCGCGAGCGCGGCGCGTGAGCCGTCAGGCGCCGTCGGCCTGCGGCCCGTCGGCGCCCGGGGCGCCGCCGCTGCCTGCGTCGCCGTCGCCGCCGTCCGCGCCCGAAGCGGCCTCGGCGCCCTCGCCTTCGTGGCCGTTCTCGGCGGCGTCACGCTCGACCACCCTCTGCACGCCGGTCAACGTCGTGCCCTCGTCGACGGCGATCAGCGTGACCCCCTGCGTCGCGCGGCCCATCTCGCGGATCTCGGCCACGCGCGTGCGAACCAGCACGCCGCCGGTCGTGATGAGCATGATCTCGTCGCGCTCGTCGACCAGCACCGCGGCGACGACCTTGCCGTTGCGCTCGGAGGTCTGGATGGCGATCATCCCCTTGGTGCCGCGCCCGTGGCGCGTGTACTCGGTGATCGGGGTGCGCTTGCCGAAGCCGTTCTCGGTGGCCGTGAGCACCGACTGCTGCTCGTCGCCGGCCACCAGCATCGAGATGACCTGCTGGCCGTCCTCGAGCATCATGCCTCGCACGCCACGTGCCGCGCGGCCCATCGGCCGCACGTCGTTCTCGTCGAAGCGCACCGCCTTGCCGGCGTCGGAGAACAGCATCACGTCGTGCCCGCCGTCGGTGACCGCGGCGCCGATCAGGAAGTCGCCTTCGTCGAGGTCGACCGCGATGATGCCGGCCTTTCGCGGGTTCGAGAACTCGGAGAGCGGCGTCTTCTTCACGGTGCCCAGGCTGGTGGACATGAAGACGAAGTGCGACTCGTCGAACGACTTGACCGGCAGCACGACGGTGATCTTCTCGCCCTCGGCCAGCGGGAACAGGTTGACGATCGGCTTGCCGCGCGACGTGCGCGTGCCCTGTGGCACCTCCCAGACCTTGATCCAGTAGACGCGGCCGCGGTTCGAGAAGCACAGGATGAACTGGTGCGTGTTCGCGATGAACAGCTGGTCGATCCAGTCCTCCTCCTTCGTGGCCGTCGCCTGCTTGCCGCGCCCGCCGCGGCGCTGCGCGCGGTACTCCGACAGCGGCTGGCTCTTGATGTACCCGGCGTGCGACAGCGTGACGACCATGTCCTGAGGCGCGATCAGGTCCTCGGTGTCGAGCTCGGTGGCGTTGAGCTCGATCACCGAGCGGCGCGCGTCTCCGTACTCGGCCTTGATCGCCTTCAGCTCGTCGCCGATGATCTGCGTGATCCGCTCGGGACGCGCCAGGATGTCGAGCAGGTCGATGATCTGCTCGATGACCTCGCGGTACTCCTGGACGATCTTGTCCTGCTCGAGGCCGGTGAGCCGCTGCAGGCGCATCTGGAGGATCTCCTGCGCCTGCACGTCCGAGAGCCGGTACACGTCGCCCGACAACCCGACCGCCGGGTCGACGCCCTCGGGCTTGAACGCGGCGATGTCGGCGCCGGCGCGCTCGAGCATCTCGCGCGCGATGCCGGCGTTCCAGCTGCGCGCCATCAGGCGCTCCTTGGCGATCGGCGGCGTCGGCGACGCCTTGATCAGCTCGATCATCTCGTCGACGTTGGCGATCGCGACCGCCAGGCCCTCGAGGATGTGGCCGCGTTCGCGCGCCTTGCGCAACTCGAACGTGGTGCGCCGCGTGACGACCTCGCGCCGGTGCGCGAGGAAAGCCTCGAGCATCTGGCGCAGGTTGAGCAGCCGGGGCTGGCCGTCGACCAGCGCCACCATGTTGATGCCGAACGTGTCCTGCAGCTGGGTCTGCTTGTACAGGTTGTTCAGGACGATCTCGGGCATCTCGCCGCGCTTGAGCTCGATCACCACGCGCATGCCCGACTTGTCGGACTCGTCGCGGATGTCGGAGATGCCGTCGATCTTCTTGTCGTTGACCAGGTCGGCGATCCGCTCGAGCAGCAGCCGCTTGTTCACCTGGTACGGCAGCTCGTCGACGACGATCGCGCTGCGGTTGCCGCGGTCGATTTCCTCGAAGTGCGTCTTCGCGCGCATCACGACGCGGCCACGCCCGGTGCGGTAGCCCTCGCGCACGCCCTGGACGCCGTAGATGATGCCGGCGGTGGGAAAGTCGGGCGCCGGAACGAGCTCGATCAGCTCGTCGATCGTGGTCTCGGGCCGGCGCAGCAGCGCCAGGCAGGCCTCGACGACCTCGCCCAGGTTGTGCGGCGGGATGTTGGTGGCCATCCCCACCGCAATGCCCGCCGAGCCGTTGATCAGCAGGTTCGGGATGCGCGCGGGCAGGACGGTCGGCTCGTTCTCCTTGCCGTCGTAGTTCGGCTGGAAGTCGACCGTTTCCTTGTCGATGTCGGCGAGCATCTCGCCGGCCAGGCGCTGCAGCCGGCACTCGGTGTAGCGCATCGCCGCCGCGTTGTCGCCGTCGACCGAGCCGAAGTTGCCCTGGCCGTCGACGAGCAGGTAGCGCAGCGAGAAATCCTGCGCCATGCGCACCAGCGTGTCGTAGATCGACGCGTCGCCGTGCGGGTGGTACTTGCCCATCACGTCGCCGACGATGCGCGCGCACTTCACGAACGGCCGGTTCCAGACGTTGTTGACCTCGTGCATCGCGAACAGCACGCGGCGATGGACCGGCTTGAGCCCGTCGCGCACGTCGGGCAGCGCGCGCCCGACGATCACGCTCATCGCGTAGTCGAGGTACGAGCGGCGCATCTCCTCTTCGAGGCTGATCGGGAGGGTTTCCTTGGCGAACTGGTCCATGCGGGGGGGATCTCTGGAATGCGCGAGCGGAGGGCGCGAAAGCCTGCAGCTAAACCTTTGAATTTTAACATGCGGGCCCCCGTTCCCGGCCCCGCCGGCCACGCCGCGAACGGGCTGTGCTTAAATCGCGCCGGAAGGCGCGGCTGCCGCGCGCCCGAAGCCGCCACACGCCCGGACCCGCCCTTGCCGAACGCCGTCCTGATCGCCCCGCAATGGATCGTCCCGGTCAGTCCGCCCAGGGCCGATCCCCGCGAACCCGACCCGGCGCACGTCGTCCTTTCCGACCACGCGGTGGTCGTCGAGGCAGATCGCATCGCGGCCGTGCTGCCGCTCGCGCAGGCGCGGCAACGCTACCCGCACGCCGAAACGGTGGCGCTGCCGGGCCACCTGCTCGCTCCGGGGTTCGTGAACCTGCATTCGCACGCGGCGATGGCGCTGCTGCGCGGGGTCGGCGACGACCTGCCGCTGCACCGCTGGCTGAAGCAGCGCATCTGGCCGCTCGAGTCGCGGCTGGTCGGCGCGCAGTTCGTGCGCGACGGCGCGCTGCTGGCATTCCACGAGATGCTGCTGGGCGGCGTCACGTGCGTGAACGACATGTACTTCTTCCCGGAAGCCGCGATCGATGCGGCCACGACGCTGGGGCTGCGCAGCGTGCACGGCATCATCGTCATCGACTTCCCGTCCGCCTACGCGAGCGACGCCGGCGACTACCTGCGCAAGGGCCTCGAGCTGCGCGACCGGATGCGCGACGAGCCGCTGGTGGGCTTCTGCCTCGCGCCGCACGCGCCGTACACGGTGACCGACGACGTGCTGCGCCGGATCGCGACACTGTCACGCGAGCTCGGCCTGCCGATCCACACCCACGTGCACGAGACGCTCGAGGAGGTCGAGACCAGCGTCGCGCGCCACGGCATGCGCCCGCTCGAGCGCCTGGCCGACCTCGGTGTCGTCGGCCCCGAGCTGATTGCGGTGCATGCGGTGCACATGACCGACGGCGACCTGCGCCTGCTCGCCGAAGCCGGCGCGTCGGTGGCCCACTGTCCGCACTCGAACCTCAAGCTGGCCAGCGGCATCGCGCCGACCACGCGCATGCACGAGCTGGGGATCGGCGTGGGCATCGGCACCGACGGATCGGCCAGCAACAACCGGCTGGACCTGCTCGGCGAAGCGCGCACCGCGGCGCTGCTCGCCAAGGGCCAATCCGGCAGCGCGGAGGCCTGGCCCGCAGCGCGCACGCTGCGCGCGATGACGCTCGAGGCTGCGCGCGCGCTCGGCCTCGACGACCGCATCGGCTCGATCGAGGTCGGCAAGCAGGCGGACCTGGTCGCGCTCGACCTGTCGGCGGCCGAGCTCGCTCCGGTGTTCGACCCCGTCTCGCACCTCGTCTACAGCTGCGGACGCGAGCACGTGCAGCACGTCTGGGTGGCAGGCCGTCATGTTGTCCGCAAGCGACAAATAACTGACGACGCCGTCAGACTTCAAATCGACGAGGTGGTTGCTCGTACTACCGTGTGGCACAATCGTGTCGGCGAAATTTTGTCAGGTCAGGTCTGAACCCGGGCCCTAATGCGCCTGTCAGCGTCGAACCCAGAATTGCGTTCTACCGAAAGGAGAAACATGAACAAACCGGTCAAACTGGCTTGCGTCGTCGCTGCGGCGATGCTGGCGGCCCCGTTGGTGTCGTTTTCGCAGACCGCCCCCGCCGACAAGACGGGATACACCGTGAGCCCCGACCGTGCGGTCGTGAAGAGCGGTACCGGCCTGTGCGTGCACACGGGCTACTGGACGCCGGCCGACGCGTTCGTCGGTTGCGACGACGACCTGCTGCCGAAGCAGGCTCCGGCGCCCGCTCCGGCCCCCGCCCCGGCGCCTGCCCCGGCTCCCGCGCCCGCTCCGGCTCCGAAGCCTGCCCCGGCCCCGGCCCCGACCAGCGAGAAAGTCACGTTCGCGGCCGACACGTTCTTCGACTTCGACAAGGCCGTGCTCAAGCCCGAAGGCAAGGCGCGCCTCGATGACCTCGTCGGCAAGCTGTCGGGCGTCGCCCTCGAAGTGATCATCGCCGTCGGCCACACCGACAGCGTCGGCACCGATGCCTACAACCAGAAGCTGTCCGTGCGCCGTGCCGAAGCGGTCAAGGCCTACCTGGTCAGCAAGGGCATCGAAGCCAACCGCGTCTACACGGAAGGCAAAGGCGAGAAGCAGCCGGTCGCCGACAACCGCACCCGCGAGGGCCGCGCGAAGAACCGTCG
Organism: uncultured Burkholderiales bacterium; assembly: GCA_937872345.1. GTDB lineage: Bacteria > Pseudomonadota > Gammaproteobacteria > Burkholderiales > Burkholderiaceae_E > Zeimonas. The sequence continues at coordinate 9,760 of CALMSQ010000537.1, forward strand.
CGTGGAAGTGGAAGTCGTCGGCACGCGCGCGCGTCGCTGATCGCGTCGTCCGGCCGGCTCGACCGGCCGGATGGCCCGGAACCCCGCTTCGGCGGGGTTTTTTTTCGTCCCGTAGAATCTGGGCTCGTCCCATGCCGCACCGGATGCCGTGACCGCCCCCACGCTTGCCAACGTCGACCCCGCCGAACTCGAGAAGTTCCAGGCGCTCGCCTCGCGCTGGTGGGACCCCCATTCCGAGTTCCGGCCGCTGCACGAGATCAACCCGCTGCGGCTCGAGTGGATCGACCGCATTGCGCCGCTGTCGGGAAAGCGGGCGCTCGACGTCGGCTGCGGCGGCGGCATCCTCGCCGAGGCGATGGCGCAGCGCGGCGCGCAGGTGCGCGGCATCGACCTGGCGGAGCGATCGCTGCAGGTGGCCGAACTGCACGCGCTCGAGTCCGGCGCGGCGGTGGAGTACGAGCGCATTGCCGCGGAGGACCTGGCTGCGCGCGAGCCGGGCGCCTGGGACGTCGTCACCTGCATGGAAATGCTCGAACACGTTCCCGACCCCGAGTCGACGGTGCGCGCCTGCTCGCGGCTCGTCCGCCCCGGCGGATGGGTGTTCTTCTCCACGATCAACCGAAACCCCAAGTCGTTCCTGCTCGCGATAGTCGGCGCCGAATACGTGCTGCGCATGCTGCCGCGCGGCACCCACGAATACGAGAAGTTCATCCGCCCGTCGGAGCTCGCGTCGGCGGCGCGCCGCAGCGGGCTGGAGGCCGTCGAGATGAGCGGGATGACCTACAACCCGATCACGAAGCGCTACCGGCTCGACCCGCGCGACGTCGACGTCAATTACCTCGCCGCGTTCCGGCGCAGCGCCTGATGCCGATCGGCGTCGATCGTCCGCTCGCCGTCTTCTTCGATCTCGACGGCACGCTGGCCGACACGGCCGAAGACCTCGCCGCGCCGATCCACGCGATGCGCGCCGATCGCGGGCTCGCGCCGATGCCCGACGAGGAACTGCGGCCTTACGCGTCGATGGGCGCGCGCGGGCTGATCCTCAAGGGCCTGGGCGTTGCACGCGAAGATCCCGGCTTCGAGCCGCTTCGGCTCGAGTTCCTTCGGCGCTACGAGGCGGCCATGCTGGTGCGCACGCGCCTGTTCCCGGGGATGCCCGAAGTGCTCGACGCACTCGACGAGGCCGGCATTCGCTGGGGCGTGGTCAGCAACAAGTTCGAGCGCTACGTGCGCCCGATTCTCGCCGGACTGGGATTGCTCGAGCGCTCGGTCTGCGCGGTCGGCGGCGACACCACGCCCCATTCCAAGCCGCACCCCGAGCCCTTGCTGCACGGCGCGAGGCTGGCCGCCGTCGACGCGCGCCAGTGCATCTACGTCGGCGACGACCTGCGCGACATCGAAGCCGGCCACGCGGCGGAAATGCTCGCGATCGCCGCGGCGTACGGCTTCTGCGGCGGCGATTCGCCGCCGGAGCACTGGGGCGCCGATCACCTGATCGCGCAGCCGCTGGAGCTTCTCGACCTGCTGCGGCTGCGCTGAAGAACGATCACGACGGAGGAGGCACCCATGCACGACGAGCCGAAGGTTTCACGACGCGCCCTCGCTGCCCGAGTCGCGTTCGCCTGCGCGGCGCTCGCCGCTTCGGCGCTCGTCCCGGCGCATGCGCAGGATGCCTGGCCGAGCCACCCGATCTCGATGATCGTGCCCTTCCCGCCGGGCGGCGTCGCCGACACCGTCGGCCGGCCGGTCGGCGAGGCGCTCACGCGCATCCTCGGGCAACCGGTGGTGGTGGAGAACCGCGCCGGCGCCGGCGGCGGCGTGGGGATGGCCGCCGCCGCGAAGGCGCGGCCCGACGGCTACACGATGCTGATGGCCCTCTCGTCGATCACGATCATCCCCGAGGCCGACAAGGTGCTGCAGCGCTCGCCGATGTACCAGCTCGACCAGCTGGTGCCGATCGCCCGCTTCACCGCGGACCCCACCGTGCTGGTGGTGCGCGCCAACAGCCCGTGGAAGACGGCGAAGGACTTCATCGACTACGCGCGCTCGCACCCGGGCGCGATCACGTTCGGGTCGTCGGGCAACTACGGCACGATGCACGTGCCGATGGAGATGCTCAAGCAGTCGACGAAGACGTTCATGGTGCACGTGCCGTACACCGGCGCCGGGCCGGCGATCGTCGGGCTCCTCGGCGAGCAGGTCGACGCGCTGGCCACCGGGCCTGCCACGATCGTGCAGCACGTGCGCGCGGGCCGGCTGCGCGCGCTGGCGCATTGGGGCGAAGGCCGTCTCGCCGCGCTGCCCGAAGTGCCGAGCTTCCGCGAGCTCGGCTACCCGATCACGTTCCTGCAGTGGTCCGGCCTGTTCGTGCCCGCCGGAACGCCGGCGCCCGTGATCGCGAAGCTGCGCGACGCGGCCAGGCAGGCGGCTGCCGACGAGAAGGTCGTTCGCACCATCGGCACGGCAGGCACGCCGGTGCTCTACCAGGACGCGCCGCAATTCGCGGCCTTCGTCG
>CALMSQ010000538.1:0-12278 GCA_937872345.1 uncultured Burkholderiales bacterium
GAGGCGCGCGAGATGGGCCTGGTGAACCGGATCCTGCCGGCGGCCGAGACGATCGGCTACGCGCTCGCGCAGGCCGCGAAGCTCGCGCAACTGCCGGCGTCTTCGCTGCGGGTGACGAAGCGGCTGATGAAGGCGGGGCTCGGTGCGTCCATCGTGCAGCGAATGCACGACGAGGGCGCCGAGTTCCGGGCGATGCTGACCGCGCCGGCGGCGCGCGAGGCGTTCAGCGCGTTCCTCGAGAAGCGCAAGCCGGACTTCACGAAGGCCGGCTGAGCGCTTCGCCGTCCGCCGGGTCCCGCGGTGCCGCCGCAGGCGAGGCGGGCGGGGCGGGGCGGATCGACGGGTCGAGCTTCATCGCCGACTTGATCAGCAGCTGCGCCGAGACCGGCGCGGTCAGGAACAGGAACAGCGTGATCAGGAACTCGTGCACGCTCGGCCTGCCGCCGTCGACCGAGAACCAGATCGACGAGGCGATCAGCACGCAGCCGACGCCGAGCGTCGTGGCCTTGGTGGGACCGTGCAGCCGCTTCAGGAAATCGGACAGTTTCGCGAGCCCCCAGGAGCCTACGAGCGCGAAGAACGCACCGGTCAGGAGCAGCGCCGCGAGCAGCGCGTCGAGCCAGAAGGGCAAGGCGGTCATTCGAACCTCCGGTTCAGGCGGCCGGGCATCGTTCACTCCGCGATGTCGCCGCGCAACAGGTACTTCGACAGCACCACCGTGCCGACGAAGCCGAGCATGCTGATCATCAGCGCCACCTCGAAGTAGAGCGGCGTACCGTAGTGCAGGCCCGCCAGCACCAGCAGCGCCAGTGAGTCGATGTAGAGCGTGTCGAGCGCGAGCACGCGGTCCGGCAGCGACGGGCCGCGGAGCAGTCGCCACATCGCCAGCAGCAAGGCGAGCGCGAAGGCGCCGGTGGCGATCGGAAGTGCGACGGCGGTCATCGTTCGAAGATCTCCCTGAGCGGCGCCTCGTAACGCTCCTTGATCGACGCGACCAGCGCCTGCTCGTCGTCGACGTTGAAGGCGTGCACCAGCAGGCACCTGCGGTCGTCGGTGAGGTCGGCCGACAGCGTTCCCGGCGTCATCGTGATGATGCCCGCCAGCGTCGCGACGCCGTGCGGATCGCGAATCGACAGCGGCACCCATACGAAGCGCGGATGAATGCGCGATTCGGGACCCAGGATGCGGCGCGCCACCTCGACGTTGGACCTGACGATGTCGGCCAGCACGCGAAGCGCCAGGCGAATCACGACGCCGGGCCGGCGGATGCGTGGCGGTTCGACCCTGAATCCGCCGAAGATCCGCGGCAGCGCGATCGCGAAGATCGCCGCGAGCACGAGGTTGCCGGGCGATGCCGACTGGTTCAGCATCAGCCACGACACGAACAGCGTTGCGCTGAGCAGCGGCGCCGGCAGCAGTCGCTTCAACGCTTGTCTCCCTTGGCGCCGCCGCGCTCGCGCATCTCGCGGCGAATGTCGATCGCCGCGGGAACGGGACGGGCGCCGAGCACGGCTCCGACATAGGCCGCCGGATCGAACAGCTGTCGCGACGCAGCGGACGTGTAGGCGTGCAAGGGGCCGGCCCAGGCTGCGGCCGCGGCCATCGCCGCGACGAGCAGGCCGATTGCCGCGAACTGCCCCGGTGTCGATCTGGCAGCGTCCGGCACGCTGGCCGGTGTCGCGGGCGATCGCCAGAACAGCACGCTGCCGGCCCGCGACAGTGCGACGATCGTGCCCAGGCCGGCGAGCAGCACGACCGCCCAGGTTGGCACGGCGAGCGCAGACCCGATCGCCGCGTCGAGCAGCAGCGCCTTGCCGAGGAAGCCGGCAAGCGGTGGCAGGCCGCCCGCGGCTGCGGCGCAGAAGAAGAAGGCGGCGCCGAGCAGGGCCGGCGACGTCGTCACCGGCGCCGGCTGCAGCCGGTCGCCGGCCTCGCCTCGCAGGCTGGTCACGCGGTCGACGATCAGGAACAGGGCCGCCGCCATGAGCGTGCTGTGCACGAGGTAGAACAATCCGGCCGAGACCGTCTCGGCGCGTCCGAGCCCGAGCGCCAGCAGCAATGTGCCCGCCGAGGCGACGACGAGGTACGCCACGAGGCCGCGAAGCCGCGTCGAGGCCAGCGCGCCGATTGCACCGAGCGCGAGCGTGCCCAGCGCGAGCCAGGCCAGCCAGGGCCATGCGACGTTGGCCGCCAGGCCGCCGCCGTCGCCGAACACCAGCGTGTAGACGCGCGCGATCGTGTAGACGCCGACCTTGGTCATGATGGCGAACAGCGCGGCGACCGGGGCGGTTGCGGATCCGTAGGTCTCGGGCAGCCAGAAGTACAGGGGCAGGAGCGCCGCCTTGACGCAGAAGACGACCAGCAGCAGCAGCGCCGCGGTGCGGATCAGCAGGGCGTCGCCGGCGGGCAGCAGCGGCACGCGCATCGCGAGGTCGGCCATGTTCAGCGTGCCGGTCAGCGCGTACAGCAGCGCGACCGCGATCAGGAACAGTGACGATCCGGCGAGGTTGAAGACCACGTAGTGGATCGACGCCCGCAGCCGCGCCCTGCCGAGGCCGTGCAGCAGCAGGCCGTACGAGGCGATCAGCAGCACTTCGAAGAACACGAACAGGTTGAACAGGTCGGCGGTCAGGAAAGCACCGTTCAGGCCCATCAGCTGGAACTGGAACAGCGCGTGGAAGTGGGCCCCCCGGTTCGCGTCGCGATTGCGTGCGTAGAGCAGGCTGGCCAGCGCCACCAGCGCGGTGAGCACCAGCATCAGCGCGGCCAGTCGATCGAGCGCCAGCGCGATGCCGTACGGCGCCTGCCAGTTGCCGAGCAGATAGGCCTGCACCTGTCCCTGCGCGGCCTGCACGGCCAGCGTGGCCGCGATGGCGAGTTGCGCCAGCACCGACAGCATCGTGATCGCCGGCACGAGCCTCTCGGCGCGGCGCTCGGCCAGCAGCAGCAGCGCGCCCGTCATCAACGGGAGCACCACCGGCAGGATGATCGCGTGCGGCCAGTTCATCGGCTGCCCGGCGGCGTGCGAGGGGGTGCGCTGGCCGGAGCCGTCATCGCGACGCCTCCTCGCGATTCGGGTCGTCGCGGTCGCCGTCGACGTGATCCGATCCGACCTGCAGCGCCGCGCGCAGCGCGATGACCAGCAGCAGCGCGGTCATTGCGAAGCCGATGACGATCGCGGTCAGGACCAGCGCCTGTGGCAGCGGATCGGCGTACTGCTGCAGCGTCGGAGGGAGCGCGGGATCGAGGATCGGCGGCGCGCCGACCCTCAACCGACCCATCGTGAAGATGAACAGGTTGACCGCGTACGAAAGCAGCGTCAGGCCGAGGATCACGTCGAAGGTGCGTGCGCGCAGCATCAGCCAGACGCCGCAACCGGTCAGGACGCCGAGCGCGGAGGCGATCAGCAGGTTCACGGCGCCTGCCTCGCCCGGCCGAGTTTCGCGATCGAAACGAGCGCGACCATCGTCGCGCCGACCACGGTCAGGTAGACGCCGAGGTCGAACACGGCGGCGCTGGCGAGCGGCACCGCTCCCACCACCGGCCACAATGGATAGTCGTAGCTGCTGGTCAGGAAGGGCGCGCCGAAGAACCAGCTGCCGATGCCGGTCGCGCCGGCGACCAGCAGTCCCCACCCGATCCACGGCCGGAAGTCGGTGCGCATGCGCGCACTGACGAAGCGCTGGCCGCTGGCCACGTACTGCAGGATCAGCGCGATCGCGAGCACCAGGCCTGCGATGAATCCGCCGCCGGGAAGGTTGTGGCCGCGCAGGAACAGGTACGCGGAAACCAGTGCCGCCAGCGGCAGCATCAGCCGCGAGACGACGGCCAGCATCAACGGATGGATGTCGCTCTCGGGCGCTGCGCCGGCATCGCGCGTGCGCGGCGCCGGCATGAAACCCGCGAGAAGCGCGTGGATCGCGATGCCGGCAATGCCGAGCACGGTGATCTCGCCGAGCGTGTCGAAGCCCCGAAAGTCGACCAGGATGACGTTGACCGCGTTCGAGCCGCCGCCCTCGGAAATGCTGGTTTCGAGGAAGTACGGGGCGATCGAACGCGACGGCCGTTCGAGGACGGCAAGGGCGATCGCGGCGATGCCGAGGCCCGCGGCGGCCGCGATCGCGGCGTCGCGCCAGCGGCGCAGCCTGTCGCGCTCGGGCGGGCTCTCCTGCGGAAGCCAGTTCAGGGCCAGCATCATCAGGACGATCGTCACGACCTCGACCAGGATCTGCGTGAGCGCCAGATCGGGCGCGGAGAAGTGCACGAAAGCGAGGCTCACCATCAGGCCGACCGCGCCCAGCGGGACCAGCGCCAGCAGGCGCCGGCGAAAGCCGACCGCGGTCGCGATCGCGGCCATGACGCCGATCGCCCAGACGATCGCGGAGGCGGCGTCGACCGGCGGCGACGCCTCGAGGGCGGCGGCTGCCTGCGGCGCCGGTTGGCCAGCCGGCAGGAGCGGCAGTGCCCCGGCGGCGAGCGCGAACACGACGAGCAGCGCCAGGTATCGCTGGAGGCTGCCGTTCTGCAGTGCCTGGGTCAGGCTGCGGGCGCCGGCTACCAGCCCGGCGAGGGACGCGGCGAACAGCTCGCGTCCGCCGCGCGGGAAGTGGATGACTTGGTGCAGGTCGACGCGGCGCTGCAGCCCGAAATAGAGCGACAGCCCGCCGACCAGCGCGACGGCGCTCATCGCCAGCGGCAGGTTCAGGCCATGCCAGATCGCCAGGCTGTAGTCGGGCAGCGACGATCCGAGCGTCGCCTGCGCTGCGACCGCGAGCAGCGGGCCGACGACGACTGCCGGCGCGATGCCCACCGCCAGGCATAGCAGCACGAGCAGTTCGACCGGGACCCGCATGAAGCGCGGCGGCTCGTGCGGGGTCTTCGGCAGGTCGATCGGTTCGCCGTTGAAGAAGGTGTCGTGGACGAAGCGGGCGCTGTAGGCAACGCTGAAGATCCCGGCGATCGTCGCTCCCAGCGGCAGCGCGATCCCGAGGGCCCAGCCGCTTCCGCGCTCCAGGGTCTCGGCGAAGAACATCTCCTTCGACAGGAAGCCGTTGAGCAGCGGCACGCCGGCCATGGATGCGGCGGCGACCATGCCGAGCGCGCCGGTGATCGGCATCGATTTCCACAGGCCGTTCAGGCGGCGCATGTCCCGGCTGCCGGTTTCGTGGTCGATGATGCCGGCCGACATGAACAGCGAGGCCTTGAAGGTCGCGTGGTTGAGGATGTGGAAGACGCCCGCGACGACCGCCATCTTCGTGTCCAGCCCGAAGAGCATCGTCACGAGGCCGAGGTGGCTGATCGTCGAGTACGCCAGCAGCCCTTTCAGGTCGTGCTCGAAAATGGCCAGGTAGGCTCCGACCAGCAGCGTTGCCAGCCCGGTCAGCGTGACGATCCAGAACCACTCGGAGGTACCGCCCAGCGCCGGATACATGCGGGCGAGCAGGAACACGCCGGCTTTCACCATCGTCGCAGAATGCAGGTAGGCCGACACCGGGGTGGGCGCGGCCATCGCGTGCGGCAGCCAGAAATGGAACGGGAACTGCGCGGACTTGGTGAACGCTCCGAGCAGCACCAGCAGCAGCGTCGGCACGTACAGCGGATGCTCGCGGATGACCGCGCCTGCGGCCAGCACGTCGTCGAGACGGTAGCTTCCGGCGACGTGGCCGAGCAGCAGCACGCCGGCGAGCAGGCACAGCCCGCCGCCGCCGGTGATTGCGAGCGCCATCCGGGCGCCCTGGCGCGCGTCGCTGCGGTGGGACCAGAAGCCGATCAGCAGGAACGATGCCAGGCTGGTCAGTTCCCAGAACACCACCAGCAGCACCAGGTTGTCCGCCAGCACGACGCCGAGCATCGCGCCCATGAACAGCATCAGGAACATGAAGAAGCGCGCTGGCGGGTCCTCGTGGTGCAGGTAGTAAGCCGCATAGAGCACCACGAGCGCGCCGATGCCGAGGATCAGCAGCGCGAAGAGCCACGCGAGCCCGTCCATGCGAAAGCCGAGCTCGAGGCCGAGCCCGGGCAGCCACTCGATCGACCAGCGCAGCACCTCGCCGCCGAACACGGGCCCGGCGGCGGCGGCCAGCAGCGCGCAGCCGCCGAGCGTCGCGAGCCCGGCGGCCCACGCGACGAGGCTGCGTGCGCGGTTCGGAAAGCACGCCAGCAGCAGCGACGCCGCGAACGGCAGCGCGGCGAGCAGCGGGAGCAGCGCTGCTGCTGGCGCCTGGCTCACCGTGCCGCGGTCCTGGGCGAAGGACGCCGGATCGACATGGCGACCAGCGTCACGATGGTGATCGGCAGGACGAACGACAGCATGATGCTGGAGTACCCGGCGAGCGCGTCGTGCTGTTGGGCGGCCAGCACCAGGTATGCCGCGTAGGCTGCGTAGTAGCCGAGGAAGACGGCGCCTTCCCAGCGGGCGATCTCGCGACCGGTGAGCAGCACCGGCAGGCACGCCGCGGCGACTGCCAGCATGACCCAGAGGTCGAAGTTCATGACCGCCGGTGCGATCGACAGCGGTGCAGGCGAGACGACGCCGGCCAGCCCGAGGCAGGCTGCGATGTTCAGGATGTTGCTGCCGACCACGTTGCCGACGGCGATGTCGCGCTCGCCGCGCCACGCGGCGACGACCGACGCTGCGACCTCGGGCAGCGACGTGCCGGCCGCAACGATGGTAAGGCCGATCACCAGGTCGCTGACGCCGAACGCGCGGGCGAACGCGACTGCCGCGTCGACCAACAGTTGGGCACCGAAGACGAGTCCGGCGAGCCCGGCCACGATCAGGCCTGCCTGCGCAGTCCAGTGCGAGTCCCAGCCGCGGCGCGCTGCCCGAACCAGCGCGTCGGGCGGCGACGCCTGCGCGGCGCCGCCGCGCGCCGGGTCCCGCTGCGCGCGCGCGCGCGACTGCCAGAGCAGGAAGCCGACATAGGCGAAGGTCGTCGCGACCAGCAGGGCGGCGTCGAGTCGGCCGAGCTGGCGATCGAGGACGAGTACCACCAGCAGCAGCGAGCAGCCGATCATGATCGGCACCTCCTGCCGGATCAGCTGCGAATGCACGGCCAGCGGCGTGATGAGCGCCGACAGGCCGAGGATGAACAGCACGTTGAAGATGTTGCTGCCGACCACGTTGCCGATTGCGACGTCGGTCTTGCCGCCGAGCACTGCGCCCACCGAGACGGCGATTTCGGGCGAACTGGTGCCGAGCGCGACGATCGTCAGCCCGACGACCAGCGGCGACAGGCCGAACGAGACGGCCAGTTTCGAGGCGCCGCGAACCAGCGCTTCAGCGCCGACGACCAGCGCCACCACGCCGGCCGCGAACAGGAAGAGGGTCATGAGCACTTCGACGTCCGGAAGGGCGCCCAAGTCTACCGTCAAGGTGCGGCCGGATCACGCAAGCCCCACGAAAGCGTGGGGAAGCCAGCGTCGCCCGCGACCGTCATGCCGGCGGCAGCGGGCGGGGGCGCCGCTGCTCGTCGGTCGCGACATAGGTCAGCGTGGCCTCGGTGACCTTGACGATCTCGTCGTTCAACTGGGTGCGCTGCGCATAGACCTCGACGAACACCGTGAGCGACGTGCGGCCGACGCGCACGACGTCGGCGTAGAAGCTCAGCACGTCGCCGACGAAGACCGGCTGCTTGAACAGGAACGAGTTGACCGCGATGGTGGCGATGCGGCCGTTGGCCCGGCGCATGGCCGGCAGCGCGCCGGCCATGTCGACCTGCGCCATGATCCAGCCGCCGAAGACGTCGCCGTGGACGTTGGCGTCGGCGGGCATCGGCACCACCCGGAGCTCGGGGATGCGCCCTGGCGGCAGCGTCGTCGGCGTGGATTCCATGGTCGTGGCGCGGAGTTGGCGGGCTTGGGCCCAGAATAACGGTTTGCCTGCGGAACGCACAATGCGCCGATCCACCGTCCTCGACCCTCCCGCCGCGCCCGGCACTTCCCCCGTGCGCGGCGACTGGCACACGATCGGGCGACTCCTGCCGTATCTGTGGGCCTACCGCTGGCGGGTCGGCCTGGCCCTGACCTGCCTCGTCGCCGCGAAGTTCGCCAACGTCGGCGTGCCGCTGGTGCTCAAGAGAATCGTCGACGCGCTCGACGTGAAGTCCGGCGACGCGCGCGCCGCATTGGTCGTTCCGGTCGCGCTGCTGGTCGCATACGGGCTGCTGCGGGTCGGCGTGACGCTGTTCACCGAGCTGCGCGAGGTGATCTTCGCGCGCGTCACGCACGACGCGTCGCGCACGATCACGCTGCAGGTGTTCCGGCACCTGTTCTCGCTGTCGCTGCGCTTCCACCTCGAGCGGCAGATGGGCGGCATGTCGCGCGACATCGAGCGCGGCTCGCAGGGCATCAGCAGCCTGATCTCCTACACGCTGTACAGCATCCTGCCGACGCTGGTCGAGATCACGCTGGTGATCGGCTACCTGGTCGTGCACTACGACGCCTCGTTCGCGACGATCGCGCTGGCCGCGCTGGTGCTCTACGTCGGCTACACGGTGAAGGTCACCGAGTGGCGCACGCAGTTCCGGCGCCAGATGAACGAGCAGGATTCGCGCGCCAACACCCGGGCGATCGACGCGCTGATCAACTACGAGACGGTCAAGTACTTCAACAACGAGGAGTTCGAGGCGCGCCGGTACAACGAGAACCTGGTCGCGCGGATGCGCGCCGGAATCCGCGCGCAGACCTCGCTGTCGGTACTGAACCTCGGGCAGAGCCTGATCATCGCGGCGGCCGTCACGCTGCTGGTCTGGCGCGCGACCGCCGGCGTGGTCGCCGGCACGATGAGCCTCGGCGACCTGGTGCTGGTCAACGCCTTCATGATCCAGCTCTACATCCCGCTGAACTTCCTGGGCGTGCTGTACCGCGAGATCAAGCAGGCGCTGACCGACATGGAGCGGATGTTCCGCCTGATGGGCGAGCACCGCGAGGTTGCCGACGCGCCCGATGCCCGGCCGCTCGCGCTGGGGCCGAGCCGCGCGCCGCTGATCCGGTTCGAGCGCGTGTCGTTCGCGTACGACCCCGCGCGCCCGATCCTGCACCAGGTCGATTTCTCGATGGCGCCGGGCACCACCACCGCCGTGGTGGGTGCCAGCGGGGCGGGCAAGTCGACGCTGGCGCGGCTGCTTTACCGCTTCTACGACGTCGGCTCGGGGCGCATCACGATCGACGGGCAGGACCTGCGCGAGGTCACGCAGTCGAGCCTGCGCGCGGCGATCGGCATCGTTCCGCAGGACACGGTGCTGTTCAACGACACGATCCGCTACAACATCGGCTATGGCCGGCCGGGCGCGGCGCAGGAAGAGATCGAAGCGGCGGCGCGTGCCGCCCAGCTGCACGATTTCATCGCCGCACTCCCGCAGGGCTACGACAGCAACGTCGGCGAGCGCGGCCTGAAGCTGTCGGGCGGCGAGAAGCAGAGGGTGGCGATCGCGCGCACGCTGCTCAAGGACCCGCCGATCCTGATCCTGGACGAGGCGACGTCGGCGCTGGACAGCCGCAACGAGCAGGCGATCCAGGACGCGCTGCGGCGCGTGGCGGTCGACCGCACGACGCTGGTGATCGCGCACCGGCTGTCCACGATCGTCGACGCCGACCAGATCCTGGTGATGTCCGACGGCCGCGTGGTAGAGCGCGGCGACCACGAGTCGCTGCTGCGCTCGGGCGGCGAGTACGCGCGGCTCTGGGCGATGCAGCAGGCCGACGAATCGACGATGGCGGGCGAATCCGCGGCGCCCGGATCGGGCGACGGCCGGCCCGCGCCGCTCAGCGCGAGGGCTTGAACGGCACCGGCGCGCGCGGCGACGGCGGGCGTGCCGACGGCGGCGGACGATACGGGCGGACGCCGGGCGCCGGACGGTGGTGGTGGTCGCCGCCGTACCACCACAGGCCGAAGCTGAACGGCACCCACGGATACCAGCCGTAGTAGGGGTCGTAGTACGGGTAGTACCCGTAGTAGCCCGGGACCACCGTGACCGGGGCCGGCGCGACCGGGGCGGCCCTCAGCATGTCTTCGGACTCGTCGCGGACGGCGTCGATCAGTTCGCTGCCCGCGCCCTGTTGACGCAGCAGGTCGATGTCGGCGCCGCGGGCCGGCGCGAGCAGGCCGCGCTGGCGGATGTCGGCGGCGAGGTCGGCCTGCACGCGGCCGGCGCGCAGTTCGGCGACGATTTCGCCGATGCTCAGCGGCGCCGGCACCGCCGCGTAGGCGCCCGGAACGGCGGTGACCTCGCCGTAGCGCACCCCCTCGGTGGTCACGCAGCCGGCGGTGGCCAGCGTGAGCAGCGCGGCGGCGGCCCGGCGGGCCATGCGTCCGGCGCCGGCGGGCGCAGGGCGGCCCGGGGTGGTCGAGCGGGCGGAGGTGGCGCAGTCCATCCCTTCTGAACGCTCGTGGCGCGGCCGGGTTGACGGAGCCCGCGCCGCAGCCCGCCGCGGGCGCGGCGCTGTGCGATCATTGCCGCCCCATGGCGCTGCTGGAGAACCGAATGGCCAGGCACCGGATCGCCGTGATCCCCGGCGACGGGATCGGCAAGGAAGTGATGCCCGAGGGCGTGCGCGTGCTGGAGGCGGCGACCCGCAAGTTCGGCATCGACCTGCAGTTCGATCATTTCGACTTCGCCAGCTGCGACTACTACGCCCGGCACGGCACGATGATGCCCGACGACTGGAAGGCGCGGATCGGCGGCCACGACGCGATCTACTACGGCGCGGTGGGCTGGCCGGCGACGGTGCCCGACCACGTCTCGCTGTGGGGGTCGCTGCTGCTGTTCCGCCGCGAATTCGACCAGTACATCAACCTGCGGCCGGTACGGCTGATGCCGGGCGTGCCGTGCCCGCTCGCCGACCGCAAGCCCGGCGACATCGATTTCTACGTGGTGCGAGAGAACACCGAGGGCGAGTATTCGTCGGTCGGCGGCAAGATGTTCGCGGGCACCGAGCGCGAGTTCGTACTGCAGGAGTCGATCTTCACCCGCACCGGCGTCGATCGGGTGCTGCGCTATGCGTTCGAGCTGGCGCGCCGGCGGCCGGCCCGTCACCTGACTTCGGCGACCAAGTCGAACGGCATCTTCATCTCGATGCCGTACTGGGACGAGCGCGTGGCCGAGATGCAGCAGCAGTACCCGGACGTCAGGGTCGACAAGTTCCACATCGACATCCTGACCGCGCACTTCGTGCGCAACCCGCACTGGTTCGACGTGGTCGTCGCGAGCAACCTGTTCGGCGACATCCTGTCCGACCTCGGGCCGGCGTGCACCGGCACGATCGGCATCGCGCCGTCGGCCAACATCAATCCGGAGCGCAGGTTCCCGTCGCTGTTCGAACCCGTCCACGGCTCGGCGCCCGACATCGCCGGGAAGGGGATCGCGAACCCGATCGGCCAGATCTGGTGCGGCGCGATGATGCTCGAGCACCTGGGCTACCCGCAGGCGCACGACGCGATCGTCGCCGCGATCGAGCAGGTGACCGCGCACGGCCCGCGCACGCGCGACATGGGCGGCGAGGCATCGACCGTCGACGTCGGACGGGCGGTCGCCGAGGCGCTGCGGTAGGCGCGGCATGGACCTGCGCCGGCTCCTGCTCGACGGCTTCGAGGCTGCGGTGGCGGCCGCCGACCCGTTGCAGGTGCTGGCTCCGGCGTTGCCGGATGCCGCGTCGATCCGGCGCGTGCGACGCACGCTGGCGGTGGGTGCCGGAAAGGCCGCGGCGAGCATGGCGATGGCGCTCGAGCGGCATTGGCCCGCCGATGCCCCGCTCGACGGACTGGTCGTGACCCGGTACGCGCACGGCCTGCCGTGCACGCGCATCGAGGTGATCGAGGCCGGGCATCCGGTGCCCGACGAGGCCGGCGAGCGCGCGGCGGCCCGGATTCTCGAGCGCGCGACGGCGCTCGGCGAGGAGGACCTGCTGGTCGCGCTGGTCTCGGGCGGCGGCTCGAGCCTGTTGAGCCTGCCGGTCGACTCGGTGCCGATGGACGACCTGAAAGCCGTCACGCGTTCGCTGCTCGCCAGCGGCGCGCCGATCCAGGACATGAACGTGGTGCGCAAGCACCTGTCGCAGATCCAGGGCGGGCGCCTCGCGCAGCGCACCCGCGCGCGCGTGCTCGCGCTGATGATCTCCGACGTCGCCGGAGACGACCCGTCGTCGATCGCCAGTGGGCCATGCTCGCCCGATCCGAGTACGTATGCCGATGCGCTGGCGATTCTCGCCCGATGGCGGGTCGCGACGCCCGCCAGCGTGCGCGAGCACCTCGAGCGCGGCGCGCGCGGCCTCGTCGACGA
>CALMSQ010000539.1:0-11879 GCA_937872345.1 uncultured Burkholderiales bacterium
TGCAGCAGCGCCTCGCGCGGGCCCGCGTAGCGCATGTCGAGCGGGTAGCCGGCCTGCACGATGGTCTTCTTCTGGAAATAGCCGTCGACCAGCACCGAGATCGCGCGCGTGCGCACGTCGGCCGGGATGTCGCCAGGCTTGAGCGCGCCGAGCAGCGAGTGCACCATCACGCCGTCGCTGACTTCGATCGCGACCTTGGCCAGGTACTCGTGCGAGCGGTGCATCGGATTGCGCGTCTGGAACGCCGCGACCTTCGACCAGCCGAGCGAGGCGAACAGCGCGCGGGTCTGCGCCGGCGTCATGAAGAGGTCGCCGTACTTCTCGGGGAACTCGCCCATCGACAGCACCTTGACAGGCCCGGCAAGGTTGACGTCGCCCTGCGCCATCACCATCTTCACGCCGGGATGCTCGGGGTCGGTCGTGCGGAAGACGGTCGCGCACTCGTGCGCCTTGTCGATCGCGTACTTCTCGGTGACCTTCATCGTCGCGAGCACCGAGCCGTCGTCCGGGTCGATCAGGGCGAGGTCGCTGCCGACGGCGATCGACTTCGCCACCTCGGCGTCGGTCGACAGCGTGATCGGGATCGGCCAGAACAGTCCGCTGGCCGTGCGCATGCCGTCGCACACGCCCTGCCAGTCGGCGTGGCTCATGAAGCCTTCGAGCGGCGTGAAGCCGCCGATGCCCATCATGATCAGGTCGCCCTTCTCGCGCGAGCTCACCTGCAGCCGCGGCAGCTTCTGCGCGCGCGCGCGCTCGGCGGCGAGCGCGTCGCCTTCGAGCAGCAGCGGAAGCAGCGGACCGCCCCCGTGAGGATCAACCAGCGCCATGATTCGTACTCCTCCCTGTATTTGTCTTTAACCCGTAAACATACCCGATCGGGCGCCCGATTCCTTGACGTACCGCAGGTTCATGCGACCGCCTGGTAATAGAGGTTCTGCGGGTGGTTCGCTTCGGCGAAGAAGAACCAGCGCTCGGCGACGAGGCCGGCGAACTGGACGACGAAGGCCAGAGCGAGCAGCGCCGCGCTCGATCCGAACAGCGCGGCCACCAGCAGCAGCGCCGGGACGGCGAACGCCGCTGTCAGGAACGCCCACTTCACCCAGCGCAGCGTGCCCGCGGGCCGGCCGTGGAAGAACTCGCGGGTGTTGAACGAGCCCGACTGGAACCCCATTGATTTCTGCGCGATCCGCGGGTGCTTGATGCCGATGGCGGTCTGCAACGTCGATTTCGGCTTGAGCCGGCGGTTGCGGATCAGCGCGGCGCCGCGGCCGGCCAGGCCGAGCAGCGTGAACGCGAGCGCGTAGCCGGTGAACAGCCGGGTGAGCTCGGGCGCAGCGGCCGTCGAGAAGGCCGCTGCCAGCGTGAAACCCGAGGCACAGCCGAGCAGCAGGAAGTTGATCGGCGTGAGCGGACTGTGCCACTCGCGCAGGAACGGCAGGCAGGCATAGATCATGCCGGTGCAGACGAACAACGCGAACCCGAGCAGCGTCGCGGCGAGGCCGAAGACGGTCGCGAGGTCGATCGCGCCGCCGCCGGGCAGTTCGGCCAGCACCGGGCGCCAGCCGGCGAGGTGCACCAGCCCGTACAGGAACACGGCGAACATGAACGCCGGCAGCACGATCACCTCGCGCGACAGCCACGACGTGCGCCACTGCGCGATCGCCCGCCAGGCGCGCTCGGGCCGCCCGAGGTGGAAGAACGAAGCGATCAGGCCCGCACCGGTGAGCACCAGCGCGATCACGCTGCCGACGACGTCGAAGCCGCGGCTGTCCGCCGCCGGCACGAGGTCGAACAGCGCCAGTCCGTGCGCGGTGAAGATCGCGAGGAACAGCCCCTGGCCGGCGCCGATCAGCGTCGTCAGCAGGATCACGGAAGGTTCGGGGCGCATCGGAGTGGCCGTTACCAGGACGTGACGTCGTCGAGCGCCGGGTCGCCCCTGGACGGCTTGGGCAGCAGGCCGTCGACCTTCAGCGGATTGTCGGCGCGCTCGAGCTCGTCCGGATGCACGCGCATCGCGGTGCGGCGGCGCGGCAGGTAGTGGTTCGACGGGTGCGTGCCCCACTCGGGCATCAGCGGATAGCCGGCGTTGTCGCGGATCGCCTGCGAGACCACCGACTCCGGGTCGTGGATGTCGCCGAACAGGCGTGCGCTGGTCGGACAGGCCAGCACGCAGGCGGGCTTGCGTTCGGACTCGGGCTTCGTCGTGTCGTAGATCCGGTCGACGCACAGCGTGCACTTGGTCATGACCTTGCGCTCGGGGTCGATCTCGCGCACGCCGTACGGGCAGGCCCACGAGCAGTACTTGCAGCCGATGCACTTGTCGTAGTCGACCAGGACGATGCCGTCCTCGGGCCGCTTGTAGCTGGCGCCGGTTGGGCACACCGGCACGCACGGCGGATCCTCGCAGTGCAAACACGACTTCGGGAAGTGCACCGTCTGCGTGTCGGGAAACTCGCCGACCTCGAACGTCTGCACCCGGTTGAAGAACGCGCCGGTCGGGTCCGCGTCGTAGGGATTGACGTCGGCGAGCGGCCCCGCGGCGCCCGAGGTGTTCCACTGCTTGCAGCTCGTCACGCACGCGTGGCAGCCGACGCAGACGTTCAGGTCGATGACCAGCGCCAGTTGCGTCATGGCCGCTTCCCGCCGCCTGCGAACCAGGCCAGCGTCCGCGGCCGGTGCGCGGCCTTGGTGCCGGGCGCCGCCGGAACCGGCTCGAACTGCGGCCAGGTCTGCGCCGGCTCGCCGTCGTCGGCGCGATAGATGCGCACGCGAACGTCGTACCAGGCCGCCTGCCCGGTGATCGGATCGGAATTCGAGACCGTGCCCTCGTCGCCGGCGCCGGGCAACTCTTCGGAGATCAGGTGGTTCAGCAGGAACCCCCGGCGCGACTCGTTGGCGTCGGGCGCCAGGCCCCATGCGCCGGGCGCCTTGCCGATCGCGTTCCAGGTCCAGACGGTGCCGGGCTCGACCGCCTCGGAGTAGCTCGCCTGGCAGCGCACCCGGCCCCACTGCGACTCGACCCACATCCAGCCGCCGTCCTCGATGCCGTGGGCGCGGGCGACGCGCGGGTTCAGGTACAGCGGGTTGTGGCTGTGGATCTGGCGCAGCCAGGCGTTCTGCGAATCCCACGAGTGGTACATCGCCATCGGTCGCTGCGTGACAGCGCTGAGCGGATAGCGCACGCGGTCGGTACGCTGCGCCTCGAGCGGCTCGTAGTAGAACGGCAGCGGATCGAAGAACTCGTCCACCCGCTTCCTCAGGTGCTCGGGGGGCTTCCTGGACGGTCCCTTGCCGCGCGCCGCCAGCCGGAACTTCTGCAGCACTTCCGAGTACAGGTGGATCAGGATCGGCTCGGCGTAGCGCGTGATGCGGTTGCGCAGCGACCACTCGAGATAGCCCTTGTTCCAGTTGCGCATGTACTGGTACGACGGCGGCAGCTTGTAGTGGTAGACGCAGTTGTTCTGCGCGTACATCTCCCACTGCCGCGGGTTCGGCTCGCCGCGCATGAACTTCTCGCCGCCCTTGCCGCGCCAGCCGGAAAGGAACCCGATGCCCGAGCCCGGCTCCGTCTCGTAGTTGACGATGAAGTCGGGGTAGTCGCGGTACTTGCGGCTGCCGTCGCGGCGCACGAAGGCGGGCAGCTTCAGGCGGCTGCCCAGTTCGATCAGCACCTCCTGGAACGGCTTGCACTGGCCGGTCGGCGGCACCACCGGGATGCGCACCGAGTCGACCGGCCCGTCGAACTCGGAGATCGGCCGGTCGAGCATCGACATCACGTCGTGCCGCTCGAGATAGGTGGTGTCGGGCAGGACCAGGTCGGCGAACGCGGTCATCTCCGACTGGAACGCGTCGGCGACGACGATGAACGGGATCTTGTACTCGCCGTCCTCGCCGCGATCGTTGAGCATCTCGCGGACCTGCGACGTGTTCATCGTCGAGTTCCACGCCATGTTCGCCATGAAGATCATCAGCGTGTCGATCGGGTAGGGGTCTCCCCGCCACGCATTGGTGATCACGTTGTGCATCAGCCCGTGCACCGACAGCGGGTACTCCCACGAGAACGCCTTGTCGATCCTGACCGGGTTGCCTGCGTCGTCGACGAACAGGTCGTCGGGTTCGGCGGGCCAGCCGAGCGCCAGGCCGTCCAGCGGGTGGTCGGGCTTGACCGCGAGCGGCGTGTTCGGGGTCTTCGCGCACGGCGGGATCGGCCGCGGAAACGGCGCCTTGTGCCGGAAGCCGCCGGGCCGGTCGATCGTGCCGAGCAGCGACATCAGGATCGCCAGCGAACGGATCGTCTGGAAGCCGTTGGAGTGCGCGGCCAGCCCGCGCATCGCGTGGAACGCCACCGGGTTGCCGGTGACGGTGTCGTGCTCCTTGCCCCAGGCGTCGGTCCAGGCGATCGGCAGCTCGATGCGGTGGTCGCGCGCGGTGATGCCCATCTCGTGCGCGAGTCGGCGGATCGTCTCGGCCGGAATGCCGGTGATGCCGGCGGCCCATTCGGGCGTGTAGCGCTCGACGCGATCGCGCAGCAGCTGGAACGCGGGCTTGACCGGCCTGCCGTCGGGCAGCCTGAACTCGCCGTGCAGGAAGGGGTCGGCCCCTTCGGCGTGCGTGACGACCGGCGCGTTGGTGACACGGTCCCACCAGAGCTTGTTCTGCGGGTCGTAGCAGCCCTCTTCGTCGGGCACGTCGGTGCGCACGAAGAGGCCCGATTCGTCGTGATCCTCGTCGACGTTGACGAGTTGCCCCGCGTTGGTGTTGCGGACCAGGAACTCGCGGTCGTACAGGCCCAGCGCGATGATCTCGTGGATCAGCGCGAGCATCAGCGCGCCGTCGGTGCCCGGCCGGATCGGCACCCACTCGTCGGCGATCGCCGAGTAGCCGGTGCGTACCGGGTTGATCGAGATGAAGCGGCCGCCGTCGCGCTTGAACTTCGAGATCGCGATCTTCAGCGGATTGGAGTGATGGTCTTCGGCGGTGCCGACCATCACGAACAGCCGCGCGCGCTCGAGGTCGGGGCCGCCGAACTCCCAGAACGAGCCGCCGATCGTGTAGATCATCCCGGCGGCCATGTTCACCGAGCAGAAGCCGCCGTGCGCCGCGTAGTTCGGCGTGCCGAACTGCCGCGCGAACAGGCCCGTGAGCGCCTGCATCTGGTCGCGGCCGGTGAACAGCGCGAACTTCTTCGGGTCGGTCGAGCGGATCTTCGCGAGGCGCTCTTCGAGCAGCCCGAACGCTTCGTCCCAGGAGATTTCCTCGAATTGCCCGCTACCGCGCTGGGCGCCGGCCTTTCGCCGAAGCGGCTTCGTGAGCCGCGCCGGCGAGTACTGCTTCATGATCCCCGAGGATCCCTTGGCGCAGATCACCCCCTGGTTCAGCGGGTGGTCGGGATTGCCCTCGATGTAGCGAACCTCGCCGTCGCGCAAGTGCACCCGGATGCCACAGCGGCAGGCGCACATGTAGCAGGTGGTGTTGCGGACTTCGGTGCTGGCGTCGGGCAGCGGCGCCCGTGCGGGGTCGTGGATCGGCTTGGGTGACATCTCCGCAGGGATATTAGGGGATCGGGGCAGGGGCCTCCATAAGCATTCCGGGGAGTCGTTCCATTATCCGTTTGGGGGATCGGCGTGTAATATCGTGCCGGGAGGCTCCCCGCAGAGGAGCCGCAGGAGGGTGAATGCAGGTATCGGGTTCGGGAACCTCTGTGGGCGCGCCGCCGGACGGCGCGGCGCCGGCGCGTGCGGCCGATCCGGCCGTGCGCGAAGCGGGCGAGCCGCGGGCGGTGCGGGTGCTGCCCGTCGTCGACGCGCGCGCCGAGCGTCCGGACGCGTCCGGGGTCGCAGCCGCCGTGGCGGGTGCCCCGGGCGTCGGCGGAACACCGCAGTCGATGCTCGACGCGTTTCTCGTCACGGTCGTCAGGCTGGCCGGCGCGCGGGCCGGTGCGGTGCGCGCGCTGACCCCCGAGGGCAACCAGTTGCGCCTGGTCGCTGCGTGGGGCCTGCCCGAAGAGGTGCTCGCGCGCGAGGCGCTGATCGGCCCGTGCGGGGTCTGCGGCGACGCGCTGCAGGGCGACGGCGTGCGGGTGGCCGAGAATGCCTCGCGTTGCGGCAAGCTCGCCGTCGACACCTTCTTCGAGCAGGTCTGCACCGGCACGGTCGCCGTGCCGCTCGAGTACAAGGGACGCTCGGTCGGCGTGTTCACGCTGTTCTTCGACGGCGTGCACAGCCTGCGCGGCGAGGTCATCCACCTGCTGCGCCCGGTCGGGCAGCTGTTCGGCCTGGCCCTCGAGAACGCGCGGCTCGAGCGCGAGAACCTGCAATCCAGCCTGGTGCACGAGCGCCAGACCATCGCCGGCGAGTTGCACGACTCGCTCGCGCAGTCGCTCACCTTCGTGCGCATGCGCATGCCGCTGCTGCAGGACGCGATCTCGCAGCAGGACACGCCGCGCGCGCTGAAGTATTGCCAGGATGTCAACGACGAACTCGGCAGCGCCAACCGGCGCATGCGCGAGCTGATCACGCACTTTCGCGCCGGCATGGACGCCCAGGGGCTGCATCGCGCCCTCGAGCAGATGGCCGACACGTTCTACGAACGCACCGGCGTCGCGCTCGATTTCGACTGCCGCATCCCCGAGCTGCGGCTGTCGGCCGAAGTCGAGGTGCAGACCTTCCACATCCTGCAGGAGGCGCTGGCGAACGTGCGCCGGCACTCCGGCGCCCGCAGTGCCCGCCTGCGCGTCGAACGCGAGGGGCCCGACGTGGTCTTCAGCGTGCACGACGACGGTTGCGGCTTCGCGCTGCAGGCCTGTCAAGGCAAGGGAACGGCGCGCACCAGCTTCGGGCTCGACATCATGCGTGAGCGCGCGCAGGCGATCGGCGCGCGGGTCACCTTCGAAAATGCGCCGGGCGGCGGCGCCCGGGTCGTCGTCCGCGTGCCTGCGCGCGACTCGGCCGGCGAGCCGCCGGCTGCCGGGGTGACGCATGACTGAGCCGCTGCGCGTCGCCCTGGTCGACGATCACGGGCTGTGCCGGCGCGGGCTCGGCGAGCTGCTCGAGCTGCGCGCGGGGATGAAGGTCGTCGCGACCACCGGCAACCCCGAGGAAGGGATCGAGCTGATCCGCACGCACCGGCCCGACCTGGCGGTGATCGACCTGCGCATGCCGCAGCTCGACGGCTTGCGCTTGCTGCGCGGGCTGCGCGACGCCGGCTCGGAAGTGCCGGTCGTGATCCTCACGATGAGCGACTCGCGCGAAGACCTCGCCGCGGCATTGCGGATGGGGGCAAAGGGCTACCTGCTCAAGGACATGGACCCGCAGGACGTCATCGATGCGATCACGCGCGCCGCGCGCGGCGAGCTGGTGGTCGCGCCGGCCATGACGGCCAAGCTGGCCGGCTTGCTCGAGGAGGGCCCGCAGCGCGCGGCGCCCAGCAGTTCGCTCGACCAGCTCACCGTGCGCGAGCGCGAGATCCTCGCGCAGGTGGCGCGCGGCCTGAGCAACAAGGCCATCGCGCGCGAGCTCGGCATCAGCCACGACACCGTCAAGCTCCACGTCAGGCACATCCTGTCGAAGCTCGGCTTCTCGTCGCGGGTCGAGGCCGCGGTGTTCGCGATCGAGAACAGGGTCGGCGAGGGCGGGCGCGGCGACCGCGACGGCGCCGATGCGCCGCCGGCGCGCCTGGTGCACTCGCGCTAGGTCGATCGGCGCGGTGGCGTCCTGCCGCGCCTCGCGTGCCTAGGCGGCGACCTCGCGCCGAGCCGCGGCTGCGGCCGGCGCCTCCTGGGTGCGCTCGAACCACTTCAGCTTGTCGCGCAGTCGCACGACGTCACCGACGATGATCAGCGTCGGCGGGGCCAGCCGCGCGCGCGCGGCCAGTTCGGGCAGCGTGCGCAGCGTGCCGGTCACGACGCGCTGGCTGCGCTGCGTGCCTTGCTGCACGATCGCCGCCGGCGTGGATTCGGCCAGCCCGTGCTCGGCGAGCTTCGCGCACAGTTCGGCCAGGCCCTGGAAGCCCATGTAGCAGACCAGCGTCTGACCGGGCCGCGCCAGCGCCGGCCAGTCGAGGTTCATCGTGCCGTCGCGCAGGTGCCCGGTGACCAGCACGCATGCGTGCGCATGGTCGCGGTGCGTGAGCGGAATCCCCGCGTAGGCCGCCACGCCGGCGGCGGCCGTGATGCCGGGGACGACCTGGAAGCGCACGTCGTGCGCCGACAGCGTCTCGATCTCCTCGCCGCCGCGACCGAAGATGAACGGGTCGCCGCCCTTGAGCCTGACCACCCGGTGCCCGGCGCGCGCGAGGTCGACCATCAGGTCGTTGATCGCTTCCTGGCGCATCGTGTGTCGGTTGCGCTCCTTGCCGACGTAGATGCGCTGCGCCTCGGGCCCGACCAGGGCCATGATCTCGGGCGAGACCAGGTTGTCGTAGAGCACGACGTCGGCCTGCTGCATCAGGCGAAGCGCCTTCAGCGTGAGCAGTTCGGGATCGCCGGGGCCGGTGCCGACCAGCGCGACCTCGCCGGGGGCGAGCGCGGGTCCGGCGTCGGGAAGCCTGGGGTCGGCGGGCGGCGGGAACGGAACCATGTCCATCGGAAACCTCCGGTGGGATCAGTCTTCTTGCCGCGGACCGCGGCTGAACACGAAGCGGAACTCGGCGGGCTCGACCTCGACGTAGTCGAGCACGGCGCCTTCGAGCTGCGGGCGCGAGGTCGGGGAGACGAGGACGATCACGCCTTCGCACTCGATCTCCTCGTCCTGCTCGCGGCGGTCGTCGAAGCCCATGCCGAACTCGACGTCGTCGGCGGCTTCGTCGTACTGCGCCGCGACGCGCAGCAGCGGCTCCTCCATGCCCGCCTCTTCGGCGGCGAGCAGGATCTGGCGGGCGGCGGCAGGGGTGACGGTGATCATTGGGGGCACTCGGTGAGGGCGGGCTCGGCACGTCGGCAGGGTCGCGCGACGCCGCGGACGAAGTCGACGAAGCGCTGCGGCCAGCGGTTGCCGCCGACGCTGCGCAGGTGCGCATACGAGGCCAGCACGTTTCGATGCACGATGCCGTCGCGCGTTCCGTCGATGCCGTGGCCGCGCTTCACGCGATAGGCGTAGCGAAGGTCCGGCGCCACGTTCTCGAGGGCCGAATGATGGAACTCGTGGCCGCGCACGCTGTCGACCGGCCCGCCGGGCCAGGGGAACGCGTCGGTTTCCTGCAGCGCCACGTAGCCGCGGCCGACCGCGCGGTCGCGCATCACGACGTCGGCGGGGATCGCGCCCACCATCTCGTGGCGCTCGCCGTGCCACGAGATCGAGCGCGCGAGGTACATCAGGCCGCCGCACTCGGCATAGGCGGGCAGCCCCGCCTCGATGCGCTCGCGCAGCTCGCGCCTGAGCGGCGCGTTCGCGGCCAGCCTCGCGGCGAGCGCCTCGGGAAAGCCGCCGCCGATGAACAGCCCGTCGACATCGGGAAGCGCGGGATCGCGCAGCGTGTCGAAGGTGACGAGTTCGGCGCCCGCCGCGCGCAGCGCATCGAGGTCGTCGGCATAGTAGAAGCCGAACGCTTCGTCCTGCGCGATGCCGATGCGCAGCGGCGCGGCGTCGCCCCGGGAAGGTGTCGTCGTCGTCGGCCGCGCGGCTTGCGGCTTCGCGTCGCGCATAGTGGACGCTGCAGCCGCGATGGGGGCGGGTCCCCCCGCGGTGGCGCCGAGCAGCCTGTCGAGGTCGACTCCGCGTGCCACCGCGTCGGCCAGCGTCTCGACTACCTGATGCGCCTCGCCGGCCTCGTTGCTGGGCACCAGTCCCAGGTGCCGTTCGACGATCGCGAGCCGCGGGTTTTCGCCGAGGGCGCCCAGCACCGGCACGTCGGTGTAGCGCTCGAGCGCCTCGCGCAATCGCGCCTCGTGGCGCGAGCCGCCGACGCGATTGAGGATCACGCCTTCGATCCGCACCCGCGGATCGAAGGCCTGGTAGCCGAGCACGAGCGGAGCGATGCCCCGCGAGGTGCCGCGCGCATCGAGCACCAGCACGACCGGCAGGCCGAGCCTGCCGGCCAGCGCGGCATTGCTGTCGCTGCCGTCGGCGGCCATTCCGTCGTGCAGGCCCAGGTTGCCTTCGACGAGGCTGGCGTCGGCCCCGACCGCATGGCGCAGGAAGGTGGCTTCGAGCTCGTCCCAGCCGGCGAGATGCGGGTCGAGGTTGCGGCAAGAGCGTCCGGCGGCCAGCGTCAGCCACATCGGGTCGATGTAGTCCGGGCCCTTCTTGAACGGCTGCACCGACAGCCCGCGCCGGCGCAGCGCGAGGCACAGTCCGATCGAAACCGTCGTCTTGCCCGAAGACCGATGCGCTGCGGAGACCAGCCAGCGACTCATCGCGGTTCTCAGCCGCCGCCGCTGGCGGCGGTCGTCGCCGGCGCCGGATCGCGCGGCAGGAAGTCGAGCACGTGCACGCCGATCGTCGTGATCAGGAACGCGGCCGCGACGCCACCGATGCCGAGCAGCAGTTCGGGCAGCGAGGGCGCGTACGGCGCGATCTGGCCGTCGTAGAAGGTCGAACGGGTCGAGGCGCCCGGGAAGAGCTCCAGCGGGAACGCCTGGCCGCCGATGATGAACACGTAGAGCGCGCAGAACGCGCCGGCGACGACCAGCACGCTGGCGATCACTGCGTTGCGCGGATTTGCCGAGTCGCCGCCGAAGACGAGCAGCAGCGGCACGATGCTGCCGACCGCCACGTAGCCGACCCAGAACAGCAGCGTGTACACGCCGCCGTCGACGAGGATGAAGCGCTCGAAGTCGAACTGCCGGGCGAAATAGAGGTTGGTGAGGTGGTGCGCCGCTACCAGGTACAGCGTGGCCGCGACGAACACGCCCAGCAGCCGGGTCATGCGGCGGCTCACGTCGGCGGGCAGCGTCATGCGGTTCCAGGCGTAGACCGCTGCCTGCGCGAGCAGGAACACCGCCAGGCCCCAGGCGAAAGACATCACGATGAACATCGGTGCGAGCAGCGCCGATCCGTAGGCCTGGCGCGCGACGAGGAACCCGAAGATCGAGCCGGTGCCGGTCGTCAGCACGAGCCGCCAGATGAAGGCCGCCAGACCGGCCTTCTTCGAGTACGGGTTCATGCGCCGTTCCATCAGCGTCCACAGGTAGACCGCGACGATCGCGGCCATGCCCGAGTACAGGAACACGTTCCACGCGAACATCGACGTGAAGTTGTAGTGCGTCGCGGCGACGATCAGCCGGTCGGGGCGGCCGAGGTCGAGCATCAGCACCATCAGGCCGCCGGCGAGCATCGCCAGGCACAGCAGCCCCGACAGTGGCGCGCGCGCCTTGTAGACGGCCTTGCCGAACACCGAGCCGATCGAGGCCACGTTGAGCACGCCCGAGGCCGCGACGATCAGGAAGATCGCGAACACGTGCGGCAGGCCCCAGACCACGTGGTTGTTCATCCCGGTGACGATGTGGCCCTCGACCTCCATGTAGTGCGCCGCGCCCAGCCCGAGCGCGACCAGCACCGCGCCGAGCGCGGCGACCAGCCAGAACCGGCTCGCCGGCGGAGGAGGGGTCGCGGTGCCTTCCTGCATGTCGTCAGATTCCGTGATAGCGGACGCCCGTGTCCAGGCGCAGGTCTTCGCGGATGCGGGTGGTGGCGATCTCGCGGATGCGCTTGGAGATCGCGCTGTCCGGGTCGTTCAGGTCGCCGAACATGATCGCCTGCTCGGGGCAGGCCTCGGCGCAGGCCGGCTGCTGGCCGCGGTCGACGCGGTGCACGCACATCGTGCAGCCCTCGACGCAGCCCTTGCCGCGCGGCACCTCGGGCTTCTGCGTCGTGAGCGGCTCGTGCACGAAGCTGCGCGCCTTGTACGGGCAGGCCATCACGCAGTAGCGGCAGCCGATGCAG
>CALMSQ010000540.1:0-11928 GCA_937872345.1 uncultured Burkholderiales bacterium
ACGGTCTTCGCGGCGCGCATGCGGCTGCGGTACTCGTTGCGTTCGCGGCGGGTCATCAGCTGGCTGCCGTAGATCTGTTCCTGCGCCTGCGTACGGGCCTGCGCCTGCGAGCGGGTCTGCGCCTGGGTCTGGGACTGGGTCTGGGGCTGCGCCTGCGCCGGGCCGGCCAGCGTGGCGAGACCGCCAAGCAGCGCGACGGCGGCTGCAACAGCGGTCACTGCGGGAGTTCGTCTGCTCATCGTGGATGCCTCGTCCTTCGGGTCGTGAAGACCGGTCCATCATACGACTGCCGCCGCGCGACCACGCGGCGCAAGCGGCCGGGGCCGGCGGGCAGCACGACCCATGGCTGCCTCGACGACACGGCGGCCCCCTTCGACACGAGGATCGGGACGGCGTCCCGATCCCCGCATTGTGCGTGGGCGTTGGCTAGAACGGATAGTGCCGCGGCGTCGTCTGCACGGTGATCCAGCGCAGCTCGGTGAACTCGTTGATGCCAGCCTTGCCGCCGAAGCGGCCGATCCCGCTGCCCTTGACGCCGCCGAACGGCATCTGCGCCTCGTCGTGCACGGTCGGGCCGTTCACGTGGCAGATGCCCGACTCGATGCGGCGCGCGACGTTCATCGCGCGCGCGACGTCGCGGCCGAACACCGACGCGCTCAGCCCGTATTCGTTGTCGTTGGCGCAGGCGATCGCCTCCTCGACGCCGTTCACGCGGACGATGCACTTCACCGGCGCGAACGTCTCCTCGTGGTAGATGCGCATGTCGCGCGTGACGCGGTCGAGCACCGTCGCCGGCATCAGCGTGTCGGTCGCCTTGCCGCCGCACAGCAGCTTCGCACCCTTGGCCAACGCGTCGTCGATCAGCGCGTTGCAGTGCTCCACCGTGCCCATGCCGATCACCGAGCCGAGCACCACCGGATCGGGCTTGCGCGGGTCGCCCAGCGGCAGCTTGCCGGCCTTGCCGACGAACTTCGCGATGAAGTCGTCGGCGATTCGCTGGTCGACGACCAGCCGCTCGGTGCTCATGCAGATCTGGCCCGAGTTGGCGAAGCAGCCGAAGGCCGCCGCGTTCACCGCCGCCTCGACGTCCGCGTCGTCGAGCACGACCATCGGCGCCTTGCCGCCGAGCTCGAGCAGCACCGGCTTGAGGTACTTCGCGCAGGTCATCGCGATGATCCTGCCCACCCTCGTGCTGCCGGTGAAGTTGACGCGCCGCACCGCGGGGTGCGCGACCATCGCCTCGACCACCGTGCCGGCGTCGGCCGGCGCGTTGGTGACGTAGTTGACCACGCCGGCCGGGAAGCCCGCGTCCTGCAACGACTCGATGATCAGCTGGTGCGTGCGCGGGCAGTTCTCGCTGCCCTTGAGCACCACCGTGTTGCCGCAGGCGAGCGGCGTGGCGATCGCGCGCACGCCGAGGATGATCGGCGCGTTCCACGGCGCGATGCCCAGCACGACGCCGGCCGGCTGGCGCACGCCCATCGCGAGCGAACCCGGCACGTCGGAGGGAATCACTTCGCCGGCAACCTGCGTCGTGAGCGCCGCCGCCTCGCGCAGCATGCCGGCTGCGAGGTGCGCGTTGAAGCCGGCCCACATCGCGGTCGCACCGGTCTCGGCGGCCATCGCCTCGGCGAACTGCGGCGTCTTCGCCTCCAGCGCATCGGCCGCCTTCGACAGCAGCGCGCGGCGCTCGCTCGGACCGGTCTGGCTCCACGACCTGAACGCCTCGGCGGCCGCCTCGACCGCGGCCACCGCGTCGGCGGCGCTCGCTGCCGGCGCGCGCGTCGCCACGCTGCCGTCCAGCGGGTTGCGGCGCTCGAAGGTCGCGCCCTTCTCGGCGCTCACCGCGAGGCCGTTGATGAGCATGGACAGGTCGGACATCTGCTTCTCCTGGGAAGACGAAGGGGACGCGGTGCCCCGGGCACCGAGATAGGCGGAGCGGATCACGGTCGAGCGCGCCAGCAGGCCGGCGGGGCCGCTGGCCACCAGCTTGCCGCGCTCGAGCACGTAGCCGCGGTCTGCGACGGCGAGCGACTTGCGCACGTTCTGCTCGACCATCAGCACCGTGGTGCCCTGGTCGGCGATGCGGCGCGCGATCGCGAGCAGTTCGTCGACCATCCTCGGCGCCAGGCCGAGCGACGGCTCGTCGAGCATCAGCAGGCGCGGCGCGCTCATCATCGCGCGGGCCACTGCGACCATCTGCTGCTCGCCGCCGCTCATGGTGCCGGCCAGCTGGAGGGCGCGTTCGCGCAGCCGGGGGAAGTCGCGGAACGCCTGCTCGATGCGCATCGCTCGCTCGGCGGGCGTGGACAACCAGCCGCCGAGTTCGAGGTTCTCGCGCACCGTCATCTGCGGGAACAGCTGGCGGCCCTCGGCCACCATCGCGAGCCCGCGTTCGACGATCTCGCTGGGGCGCGCTCGCGCGGGAATGGCCTCGCCGTCGAGCAGCACCTGCCCGCGACGCGCAACGAGCCCGGCGATCGCCTTCAGCAGGGTGCTCTTGCCGGCGCCGTTGGGGCCGAGGATCACGGTCACGCCCGGGCGCGCCTCGAGCGAGAGCTCGCGCAGCACCAGGAACTGGCCGTAGCCCGCACTGAGGCCGCGCAACTCGAGATGCGCCGGCTTCGCCCGCACGGCCGGCGCGTCGTGGAGCGCCTGCGTCGTCATCCGGCAGCCTCGGCCATCTCGTCGCCGAGGTAGGCTTCGACGACTTCGGCGTTGCGCACCACCTCGGCCGGCGCCGCGTCGGCGATCTTGCGGCCCTGGTGCAGCACCAGCACGCGCTCGACGTAGCGCATCAGCGTCGTCACCGCGTGCTCGATCCAGATCACCGTCAGCCCGAGGTCGTCGCGCAGGCTGCGGATCAGCCGCGCCGTGTTCTCGACTTCGCTCTCGGTCAGCCCCGCGGCGACCTCGTCGAGCAGCAGCAGCTTCGGCCGCGTGGCGAGCGCCATGCCGATCTCGAGCAGCCGCTGCTGCGACGGCGTGATCGCCGCCGCCGGCAGCGCGGACTGGTCGGCCAGCCCGATCACGCGCAGCACGCTCGCGGCGTCCTGCAGCAGCCGCGGCGCCTCGCGCTTGCGGCCGGCGAACTGCAGGCCGAAATCGACGTTGGCCGCCACGCTGAGCCCCGCGAAGACGCGCGGCGTCTGGAAGGTGCGCGCGATGCCGTGGCGCGCATAGCGGTCGGGCCGCGCGCCGGTCATCCTGCGGCCCTCGACGATCAGCTCGCCCGCTGTCGGAGCGGTCACGCCCGACAGCGCGTTGAAGAAGGTGGTCTTGCCGGCGCCGTTCGGGCCGATGATGCCCACCAGCTCGCCGGTGCGGAACTGTGCGCTGACCTCGTCGACCGCGGTCAGGCCGCCGAAGCGCACCGTGACCGCGCTGGCCTCGAGGAGCACCGTGCCCTGCGCGCGCTGCTCAGCCATCGCGGTCCTCGCTCGCCCGGACGCGACGCGCCCTCCACCACCCGGCGATGTCGTCGCGCCAGCCCCTCAGCGTGGCGGCGCGCAGCGACGCCAGCCCGTCGGGCAGGTACAGCACCGACAGGATCAGCAGCAGGCCGAGCGCCATCATGTAGATCTGCGGCAGCTGCAGGCGCAGCGCTTCGGCGAGCAGGCTGAAGACGATCGCCGCGATCAGCGGCCCCCACAACGTGGCCGCGCCGCCGATCAGCGCAATCAGCACGGTCTGGAAGCCGATGAACGGGTTGAACACCGTCATCGGGTCGATGTAGGTCCAGCGCACGCTCATCGCCGCGCCGGTGGCGCCGGCGAACGCGGCGGTGATCGCGAAGCCGATCACCTTGACGCGCCGGGTGTCCACGCCCAGGGTCTGCGCCCGCTGCTCGTCGCCGCCGATGCCGGCCATCGCCAGGCCGAGCCGGCTGCGCCGCACGACGATCGCGGTCACGATCGCCAGCGTCGCCAGCGCGAGCATCGTCAGGTAGACGGTCCCGGGTTCGGGCACGACGGTCAGCACGCGGCCGACCGTGCCGGCGTACTGCTTCTCGGCATAGGTGATCGCCAGGCGGATCAGCTCGGTCATGCCGAACGTGAGCACGGCGAAGTAGGTGCCGCGCAGGTGAAGGACCGCGCTGCCCATCAATACCGCCACCACCACCGCGAGTCCCGCGCCCAGCGCGATGGCAGCGGCCCAGGGCAGCTGGTCCAGCGTCAGCGCGCCGGTGTATGCGCCGACCCCGAAGAACGCCGACGTCGCCAGCGACATGTAGCCGGTCGAGCCGCAGAACAGGCCCCAGCTCGACGACAGCGCGACGTACATCAGGCAGGTCAGCGCCATCGACACGACGAACTCGCTCGCGTACGCCGGCAACGCGGCCGCCCAGCCGGTGAGCGCCAGCAGGACCAGGACGTCCCTGCCGAGGATCTGCCGCCCGGTCATCGCTTGAACAGGCCGCTCGGCTTCCACAGCAGCACCGCGATGAAGATCCCGTACGAGAGCAGCGACTTCAGCGACGGGCTCGTGAAGTGCATGCCCAGCGCCTCGATGACGCCGAGCGCGAGTCCCGCGACGAGGCTGCCGGTCATGCTCCCGAAGCCGCCCAGCGTGATGACGATCAGCGCCGTGACCGTGTAGGGCTCGCCCATCGACGGCGAGATCGTGTAGGCCATCGACAGCAGGCAGCCGGCCAGGCCCGCCAGCCCGAGGCCCACGCCGAACATCAGCGGGTGCAGCCGTTCGGTGTCGATGCCGACCAGTTGCGCACCGGTCGGCGACTGCATCAGCGCGCGCACGCCCTTGCCGAGCAGCGTCTTGCGCAGCACGACGATCAGCGCGATGCTCGCGGCGAGCGCGACGCCCAGCAGCGTCAGCTTGTTGGCGGCGAACTGCGCGCCGCCGACGCCGACCGGATCGGTCAGGTAGTCATAGCCGCGCAACTCCCCGCCCCAGACCAGCGACGCGAAGTTCTGCACCAGGAACATCAGGCCGAACGCCACCATCAGGCCGCGCGCCTCGAACACGTCGACGTTGGGCGACGTGGCCGCCAGCCGCCTGAACACCAGCCGATGGATGACGAGCCCAAGGCCCATCATGATCGCGAACGCGAACGGCGCCATCAGCAGCGGCGAGATCCCGAGCTGCGTGTACGCGAACCAGGTCGCGAACGCGCCGAGCATCAGGAACTCGCCGTGCGCGATGTTCAGCACGCGCATCAGCCCGTACTGCAGGTTCAGCCCGAGGGCGATGAGCGCATAGACGCCCCCGGTGATCAGGCCGGAGGCGATCAGTTCGAGCCATGCGTGCAGCGACATCGAGCGGCGGGGCGATTACCAGGCCGGCTTCGGCATCACCAGTTGCGCGGTCGCGACGTTGCGCGGCCAGACCACCTCGAACTCGCCCTTCTGCCACTGCGCGACGGTGCCCGGCGTCGAGATGTTCTCGCTGCCCTCGAAGCGGACCGGCCCGATGATCGTCTTGTGCTCGGTGCGCGCCACGTAGTCGCGGATCGCCTTGCGATCGAGTCCCACCTTCGCGACCGCCTGCGTCAGGATCTCCAGCCCGGCCCAGCAGTGGCCGCTCGCCCAGCGATCGGGCTCCTTGCCGCCGAACTTCTTCGTGTGCGCCTCGAAGTAGGCCTTCGCGCCGGGGCTCGTCTTCGCGTTCCACGAGCCCATGCCGGTGACGCCCTCGGCGCCGGCGCCGAAGATGTTCCGGTAGAGCTGGAAGGCCGTGCCGACCGACGCGTAGAAGATCTTCGGGTTGAAGCCGATCTCCTTCGACTGCTTGCTCGCGAGAATGGTGTCGGGCGGATAGGTGATGCCGATGAACGCGTCGGGGTTCTGGTCCTTGATGCCTCGCAGCACCGGCGAGAGGTCCTTGACGCCCAGCGGGTAGCCCTTGCGCTCGACCACCTGGATGCTGGTCTTCTTCAGCGCGCCGTTGAGCGCGGCGAAATTCTCGAGCCCGAACAGGTCGTCCATGTACAGGATCGCGATGGTCTTGACGTTGCTGGCCACCAGCATGTCGACCAGCGCGCCCATCATCCGGTCGGGCTGCTGCAGCAGCGAGAAGAAATAGGGCAGGCGCATGTCGATCAGCTTGCGCGACAACGCCGTGGGAGCGAGCATCGGGTAGCCGAAGCGGTTGGCGAGCGGCGCGAGCGCGAAGTTCGCGTTCGATCCCCACGGCGGCAGGATCAGGTCGACCTTGTCGCTGCCCATCAGCTTCTCGTAGGTGCGGATGCAGGTCTCGATCTCGCTGCGGTCGTCGAAGCCCATCAGCTCGATCGGGCGCCGCACGCCCTTCACGTCCAGGCCGCCGGCGGCGTTCTGCTGCTCGGCCCACATCACGAAGTTCGGTTCCTGGCTCACCTGCGCGCCGCCGGCCCACGGGCCGGTTCGCGCGATCGCGTAGCCGATCCGGACCGGCTTGGCCTGCGCGCGCGTCACCGCGGGCATGGCGAGCGCCGCCGCACCGACGCCGAGGGCCTGCACGGTGGTACGACGGGCGGTGGACTCGGGCGTGCTCATCGTCTGTCTCCTTCGGATTTCTTGTGGCCGGACGGGGCCGGCATGCCAGCCGGATGGCTGTGACCTCGCGATCATACGAAGCGCGCGCGCGCCGCGCTTCTCCGACCGTGCAGCGTGGCTTGACGATTTGTGCAGGGCCACCCCCGTACTTTCCCTAGTATCCGGCCCGGCCGCCCGACCCGCCACCCCCGCCGCCCCCGCGGCCCGGATAATCGCAGCGAACGCGCCAGGCGCCGGGGAGAGCCGCATGCCCAGTTTCACGCCGACCATGAGCACCGATCTCGTGTCGCCGGGCGAGCGCGTGTCGTACTGGTCCGACTGGATCGACCGGATGTTCTTCGGGCTGCAGTCCGATGTCTACGGCGACACCGGGTTCGACGGGCACATGGCCACAGAGCAGGCCGGCGACGTCGTGCTGACGCGGCTCGAGGCCAACCGCCACCGCGTCCTGAAGAGCGACCGGCAGGCGCACGACGGCGACGTCGGCTACCTGAAGATCGTCGCGCCCTACCGCGGCACTGCAGGCGTCGAGCAGAAAGGTCGGCAAGCCTGGGTGTCACCTGGCGAATGGAGCATCTACGACACGACCGACAGCTACCGGGTCGCCAATCCGGTGCGCGTCGAGCACCTGATCGTGATGGTGCCCAAGGCGCCGCTGGTCGAGCGCGGGCTGCCCCTGGATCGGCTGACCGCGCAGCGGCTGGGTGCCGGCGGCGGCATCTCTCGGCTCGCGTTGCAGGCGATGCGCGGGGCCTGGCAGGAGCTGCCGTCGATCTCGCCGTCGGCAGCGCGCGGAGTCGGCGAATCGATCATGCAACTGGTGCAGCTGTCGCTGCTCGAGCTCGCCGGCCGCGACAGCGCGCCCACGCAGCGCGAGGCGCTGCGCGAGCGCATCAAGCAGCTGGTCGCCCGCCGCCTGGGCGACCCCCAGCTGTCTGTCGACGCGATCGCGCTCGAGCTCAACTGCAGCCGGCGCCAGCTCTACAACGCGTTCTGCGACGAGCCCGACGGCGTCGCCGGCTACGTGCTCGCGCAGCGGCTCGAGGCGTGCCGCCGCGACATCGAAGACCGGTGCCTGGTCGCGACCTCGATCACCGAGCTCGCGATGCGACGCGGCTTCAACCACCCGGCGCACTTCAGCCGGGCGTTCAAGGCCCGCTTCGGCGTCACGCCGAGCGAGTGGCGGGCGCAGCGCCGGATCGTGACGACCTGAGGCGCCCGCCCGACCGGCCCGTCAGGGCCTGACGACGATGTTGTCGCGGACCGCGACCACCCCCTTGGTCTCGCGAGCAATTGCCGCGGCGCGATCCTTCTCGGCCTGCGACTTCGCGAAGCCGCTGAGCTGCACCGTGCCTTTCAGCGTTTCGACGCTGATTGCGGTGGCCGCGACCGTCTTGTCCGCCGCGTAGGCGCTCTTGATGCGGGTCGTGATGGCGGCGTCGTCCACGTAGGCGCCGGCCGTCTCCTGGCCACGCATGACGGAACAGCCTGTTGCAGTGGCGACGATCGCGCTCAGGGCCACGGCGGCGAGTTTCTTGCCGATCATTTTCCGGTCTCCCTGTTGTTGGCGAAAGTCCACCCTACACCCGTTCGCGAGGTCACCTCGTGAGCGGGGATCGGGCCGTTCAGATGCAAGGATCGTCAGGGCGAACCGGCCTCTCGCTGCGCCCCGCAGGCAGGTGTGCACGGATCCGCATCGAGGAAGCCTGGTGGCACGCGAACCGGCATCGAGAGCAGGATCTGCGCCATCCCCTTGCCGAGCGGATCGTTGCGAAGCGAGGCCATGCCGCCGCCGCCGAGCGCACGCTCGCAGACGAAATTCAGCGCATGGATGCCGGGCACCTCGTAACGCGTGACCGGGCCCTGCACCAGGTGGGCGAGCCAGGTGGCGACGCGTTCGACGGTCACCTGCTCGCGCAGCCCCGCGAGGAGTTCGGGCCTGCGTGCGATCAGCCCGATGTTGGCGGTGTCGCCCTTGTCGCCGCTGCGCGCGTGGGCAATGCGGATCAGCGGCACCTCGATGCGCTCGTCGTCGGGACGCTGCCCGACGGGCACAGACGGGTCCCGATGCGACGCCGGCGCATCCGTCGGCGGCGCATTCGTCCGCGGCGCATTCGTCCGCGGCGCATCCGTCGGCGGCGCATTCGTCTGCGGCGCATGCGGCGCGGCCGGCACGGCGATCCGCTGCTCCCCGATCACGACCGCCGGCGCCACCCGTGCCTTGTCGAGCAGGAACGCATACTGCCGGATCGACGGCGACACCGACGGCCGGCCGCTGGCGCCGGTGGTTCCGCAAGCCCACGAAGTGCCCGCCGGGGCGATCTCGCGCGCGAACAACTCCAGTGCCTCGCGGAGCGAATGTGTCGCGCTCACGCGCAATACCGCCTCGCGCGTGGCGAGCGCCCCGTCGTGCGCGTGCGGACCGTAGCAGCCCTCGGCGCCCAGCACTTCGACGAGCGTCGCGCTGTAATCGGGCCAACCGAGCCGCCCGAACATCGACCGGGTGCGCGCCAGGATCGCGTCGCCGGTGCGCCGCGCCTTGGCGACCGCGTCGAATCCGACGATCGTCAACTGCGCGCTGCTGCGGAAACCTTCGGCGAAAGTGGCGCTGACCTTGTAGGCCGGGCCCGGCGCGCGGCCGCGCGCGCCGCGCACCCGCACGCGATCTTCACCGACTGCCGCCATCGTCACCGCGGTGAAGTCGCAGGTGACGTCCGGCAGCAGGTAGGCAGCGGGATCGCCGATCTCGTAGAGCATCTGCTCGGCCACGACCGCCGGCGTCACCTTGCCGCCCGTGCCGGCGGGCTTGCCGACGACGAAGCTGCCGTCGGCTTCGCATTCGACGATCGGGTAGCCGATTCCGGGCCAGTCGGGCACCGTCTCCCAGTCGGTGTACAGCCCGCCGGTGGCCTGGCAGCCGCACTCGATGACGTGGCCGGCGAGGCTGCCGCCCGCGAGCCGGTCGTAGTCGTCGCCGGCCCAGCCGAACTCGTGCATCAGCACGCCCAGCGTCACCGCAGAGTCGACGCAGCGCCCGGTGATCACCACCTGCGCGCCCGCGTCGAGCGCGGCACTGATCGGCGTTGCGCCGAGATACGCGTTGGCGCTCAGCACTCTTTGCGGCAGCGACGCCCCGCCGTGCATCTCGCGCACGCCTTCGTCGCGCAACGCCGGCAGCAGCGGCATCACGTCGTCGCCCTCGACCACCGCGATGCGCAGTTCGACGCCCTGCTCGGCCGCCAGCGCCGCGAGCGCGCGCGCGCACCCGTGCGGATTCACGCCGCCGGCGTTGCTGACCACGCGGATGCCGCGCGCCGCGACCTCGCGCAGCACCGACTTCATCGCGACGTCGACGAAGTCGGTGGCATAGCCGGCCTCGGGCCGCTTCAGCCTCGCGCCGGCGAGGATCGACATCGTGAGCTCGGCGAGGTAGTCGAACACCAGGTAGTCGACTTCGCCGCTGGCCACGAGTTGCGGCGCGGCCACCGCGCTGTCGCCCCAGAAGCCCGAGGCGCCGCCGATCCTGACGACGCCGGCCCGCGCGCGTGCCTTCGCGATGTCCTGCTTCCGGGTGTCCATGTCCGCCGAGGGGTCCTGTGCTGGCCGCCGTTGCCGCAAGGTACCCGATCCGCTGCGCGGCGGGGAGCCGTGCACGCCGCTAGGGGACGGCGACCGGCTCCGCTCGCCTCGCGCCGACCTGCTGCCCGGCGCCGCGTGGCACCGGGCAGTCGATGGCCGCGGCCACGGCGCGCACGAACGCGTCGTAGTTCGGATCGCCGGGCGTGCGCGCCAGCGTGATCAGCACCTTGAGCAGGATCGGCTTGTCGAGCGGCGGCAGGCCGAGCAAGGTGTCCAGCGCCAGCGCGAGCTCGGTCGTGCCCACCTCGTCCGGCGTCGACGCGGGCGGCGGGATCTCGAGCATCGCGGCGGCCCCGGCCAGCGCATCGCGCGTCGCGCGCGCCGACGCTTCACCGACGGCAGCGGCCATCGCGAAAAGGGCCGCGAGCGCGCGGCTCTGCGACTGCTTCGAGCTCGGCGCCCTGCGCAGGCGCGCCGTGGCCGACGCGTTCGGCGACAGCCGGTGGCGCGCCAGCGTGTAGTAGATCCATTCGGCCGAGTGGACGTGGCCATCGGCCTCGATCGCGCGCCGACAGCGCTCGAGCAGCTCGCGGCGCCGCCCGCTGCTCCAGCGCCTCACCCGCGCCAGCAGCAGCTCGAGCAAGGGCACGCGCAGCGACGCGCCGGCCGGCGAGACCAGCCAGTCCAGCGACGCGCGCAGCGCTGCGTCGGGCTCGTCGACCGCGCGGCCGGCCACCATCGCGACCAGCCAGCGGCCGGCCATCTCGAACCCGAGCGATGCAGAGCGGATCTGGGTGATCAGCGCGGTCGCGGTGGCGGCGGCGTTCTCCGGCTGCTGAATCGAGCCCGGCGCCGAAGCGTCGGTGCGGCCGCCCGGCGTACCGGCAGGCATCGACGCTGCGAGCGGCAGCGCAACCCTGACGAAGGGAATCGTGTCTGCCAGCGGCGATTCCCCGCGCGTCGCGGGCGCGTCGCCGCACGGCGCGCAACCCGCCGCTCCGGCGGCGCCCGGTGCGCGCCCGGCGTCCCCCGTGGCCGTGCGCGCCGCCGGCTCGAGCGGCGCCATGTGCCGCCCATACAGGCGCGCAATCCGCTCCGGCAGCGGCGGGTGCGTATCGAACCAGTCGCTCAGCCCCGCCGGCTGCACCAGCAGGAAGTGACTGATCATGCCGGCATAGTCCGACTTCAGTGCAGCGGGCGGCTCGCCCGCGATGCGGCGCAGCGCGCAACCGAGCCCGTCGCGGTCGCGCGTGATCTGCACGGCGAGCGCGTCGGCGAGGAACTCGCGCTGCCGGCTGATGCCGGCCTTGAGCACCTGCGCGGCCAGCACGCCGAGCATGCCCACGCCCGACAACAGCACGCCGCCCACCAGCGCCGCCAGCCGGGGAAGCCCGAATCGCGAGACCGGGCCCGGATCCTGCGCAGTGGCCGATTCGATCAGCTTGAAGCCTGCCAGGCGCAGCGAGCACAGTCCGTACAGCGCCGCGGTCAGCCGCACGTTGAGCTCGGTGTCGCCGCCGACGATGTGCGCGAGCTCGTGGGCCACCACGCCCTGGAGCTCCGCGCGCTGAAGGCGCTCGAGCGCGCCGCGCGTCACCATCACCGCGGCCAGCCCCGGGCGCTCGCCGGCAGCGAGCGCGTTGATCGAATCGTCGTCGAGGACATGGAGCGCCGGAACCGGCGCCCCCGCGCCAATCGAGACCTCTTCGGCCACGTCGCGCAGCCTGCGGTGAAGCGGCAGCGAGTCGTCGATCGGGCGCGCCCCGAGCCGCTCGGCGAGCGCGGCGCCGCCTTCGCGCAGGCGATGCAGCTCGACCCAGGCGCCGCCGAAAACGATCAGCAGCGTGACCAGCGT
>CALMSQ010000541.1:0-11923 GCA_937872345.1 uncultured Burkholderiales bacterium
GCTACATCAAGAACACGTGCGGCAGGAAGATCCAGTCGGTCGCGGTCGAGCCGAGCGGGAGCCCGGTGCTCACGCAGACGCGCCGCGGCGAGCCGCTGAAGCCGGGCCCGCACAAGATCCAGGGCCTCGGCGCGGGCTTCGTGCCGAAGGTGCTCGACCTGTCGCTGGTCGACGCCATCGAGCAGGTGTCGAACGAGGAGGCGCTCGAGTACGCGCGCCGCCTCACGCGCGAGGAGGGCATCCTGTCGGGGATCTCGTGCGGCGCGGCGGCCGCAGTGGCCGTACGTTACGCGCACATGCCCGGTAACGCCGGCAAGACCATCGTGGCGATCCTGCCCGACTCGGGCGAGCGCTACCTGAGCTCGGTGCTGTTCGAGGGCATGTTCGACGCGTCGGGAATGCCGGTCGCCGCGCCGAAGGCGGGGTGAGCCCTCGGCGGCGTCACGGCGAGACTTGGCGGCGCCGCCCGATTCGCCGCCACAGCGCGAGCAATTCGTCGCGCAGCGGGTGGCGCAGCAGCCACAGCCCGGCAAGCCACGACAGTGCGGCGGCCGCGGCGCCGAACACCGCCCAGTCGATGTAGTTCGTCTCGTCCGGCGGACGAATTCCGGATGCGATCGCCAGCGGCGCGACCGTCAGCGCGGTGAGCGCTGCGCTCGGACCGCAGGCGCGCAACAGCTCGCCGACGCGCAGTCCGATGCGCCGGCCCAGGTGCCACTGCGACAGCATTGCGCCGCCCAGCGCCGCGACCGCCAGTCCCCAGCAGGCGCCGGCCGGCCCGAACGGAAACACGGCCGCCAGGCCCGCCACCTGGAGCGCGACGATCTGCAGTTGCAGCGCGTTGGCGCGACGCGCTTCCCCGCACGCGAGCAACGCCTCGCGCGACGGCATGAACAGCAGTTCGATTGCACCGGCCAGGCACAGGACCTGCGCCAGCGGCACGGCAGCCATCCAGTTCGGGCCGTAAACGATGCGGATCGCCGCCCAAGCCACGACGACGAGGCAACCGAGGAAGGGCCAACCGACCGCGGTGAGCAGCGACACGCTGTTCAGGTATGCCGGCAGCACCGAGCCGCTCTCGCGCCGGGCTCGTGCGAAGTAGGGCATGCAGACCTGCATCACCGGGCGCGTCGCCAGCCGGTTGAACAGCTCGACCAGGCCGCCGGCGCGGCTGAAGAGGCCGACGTCGGTGGCGCCCCGCGCGCGACCGATCAGCAATTCCGGCGCGCCCTTGCCGATCTGCGCGACGATGTAGACGGCACCCGCGAACCGGCCGAAGTGGAACGCGTGGCCGAGTCCCTTCGTGCCCGGAATGAGGGGGAAGCCCTTCGGCCTGAGCCAGATGATCGCCGAGACGCTGACGACGATGCCGACGAATGACGACCAGGCGAGGCTCATGTAGCCGAAGCCCAGCAGAGCGAGCGACACGGTGGCGATGAACGACGCGACGTTGGACAGCGCGTTGCCGATGACGATTGGCCGGTAATCGAGCTCGCGCCGGAACCAGGCGTGGATCACCGCGCCGAAGGGCACGAGCAGCAGGCCCAGTGCCTGCACGGCCATCACCCTGGCGACGCCGGGCTCGCGATAGAAGTCGGCCGCGAGCGGGGCGGTGGCAACCAGCAACAGCGCCATTCCCCAGGAGACGATGATGTTCAGCGCAAGCGCCGCCCGGATGTGCTGGCGCGAGAGCTTGCGCTCCTGGATCAGGTATTCGCCGACACCGAAGTCGCGGACAGTCCCGGCGACAGCGGCGAACACGGCTGCGATCGCGAAGACCCCCACTTCGGCCGGCATCAGCAGGCGCGAGACGATGACCGTCGCGGCGAGCTGAAGAACGAGGCCCAGGTAGCTGTCGGCAAGCGACAACAGCAACGAGCGGCGGACACTGGGCATCGGATTCGGTTCGCGTGCGGCCCTTGCGAAATGGTGAAGCCGGTCGACCGCAGGCCAGGCCGTGCGACCAGTCTATGCGGCGGGCAATATTCGTGCCAATGCATCTGGCCGGAGCGCGATCGTGGCGTTCGCGGCGCGGCAGTCCCTGACGGATCAGGCACTTGTGGTCCCGCAGCGTGCGACCACGTCGCGACGGCGGCGGCCTCGGTGGCGGGTCGTGCCCGCCTCGTCGCTTCCGGTGTCAAGAATTCCGACGGCGCCGTGGCATCCAACCTCCCGGATGCCGTCGACGACGGAGGGGCAGCCGCTCGAGGTCCGCGCGTGTCAGTCGACGAACCCCTTGCGCTTTTCGATCTCTTCGAACAGGAATCCGCGAAATGCCTGCGCCGCGGGCGACAGCGACCGGTCACTGCGGCCGAGCACGAAGAACCGCCTCGTCACGACGGGGTCGATCAGCGGCCGCATGACGAGGCTGTAGAGCCGGACGAGGGACGCGGCATACGGGATGCAGACCGTGATGCCCATGCCGGCGCTCACCATGCTCAGCGCCGTCGACATGAACGAGACCTTCGCCTCGACCGTCAGGTCGCGCGCGGCGGCGTGCAGGTCGGCGGCCAGACGCTCGGCAAACGGGCCGCCCAGCGAGATCAGCGGGAAGCCGGCGAGATCGCTCCACTTTACCGACGCGCGGCGCGCGAGTTCGTGACCGGCGGGCATCACCGCCATGAACGGCAACTCGAACAGCGTGGTCGCCTCGACGTGAGGGTTCGGATCGCGCTCGGGACCGATGCCCAGGTCGACCTCGCCGGAGAGCACGCGGGCGGCGACGTTCTCGACCGGACTGTCGACCAGCCTGATCCGGATTCCCGGATGCTGCGCGGCGAATGCGGCGATGACTTCTGGCAGAAGCGTGCAACACATCAGCTGCGGCGCCGCGACGCGGACCGTGCCCGTCTTGAGCGACTTGAGGTTGACGACCTCGTTCAGGACCCCGTCGAGGTCGTTGAGAATCTTCTCGACGAGCGGAAACAGGTCGCGCCCGACGTCCGACAGGTGGATTCGCCGGGTGCTGCGGTCGATCAGCCGCAGACCGAGCGACTGCTCGAGCTCGCGGACCAGGCCGCTGAGCGCCGACTGCGTGACGAACAGGTTCTCGGCCGCCAGCGTGAAGCTGCCGGCACGGGCGACGGCGACGAAGGCACGCAACTGGCGCAACGTGACATTCATGAGATTACCCGATGAATGCATGACGAAAAACCGTTT
This sequence comes from uncultured Burkholderiales bacterium, assembly GCA_937872345.1. GTDB lineage: Bacteria > Pseudomonadota > Gammaproteobacteria > Burkholderiales > Burkholderiaceae_E > Zeimonas. The sequence continues at coordinate 3,160 of CALMSQ010000541.1, forward strand.
GTATGATAGATCGCCGGGGAATCTAATTGCGCAAATCCTTTGTCGTCCACGGCCACCGGAGGGAAGCGCCCATGGGTATCGTCAGCAAGATCCATCACGTCGCGTACCGCTGCAAGGACGCGAAGGAAACCGTCGAGTGGTACCGCAAGTACCTCGACATGGACTTCGTGCTCGCGATCGCCGAAGACCAGGTCCCGTCGACGAAGGACCCGGACCCCTACATGCACATCTTCATGGACGCCGGCGGGGGCAACATCCTGGCGTTCTTCGAGCTGCCGACCAAGCCGCCGATGGGGCGCGACCCGAACACGCCGGTCTGGACGCAGCATCTCGCGTTCGAAGTCGGCTCGATGGACCGTCTGCACGAGGTCAAGGCCCGCATGGAGGCCGATGGCATCGAGGTGATCGGGCCTACCGACCACACGATCTTCAAGTCGATCTACTTCTACGACCCGAACGGCCATCGGCTGGAGCTCGCGTTCAATACCGCGACCCCCGAGATGTCGCGCAAGCTCGACGAGGTCAAGTGGGAGATGCTGGAGGAGTGGGCGCGAACGAAGAAGGCGCCCAGGCACGCGGCCTGGATGCACGAGAAGGAGTTCAGCGCCTGAGGATCGGCGTCCGGGGCGCGCAGCGTGCTCTCGAAGCTCGAACGGTGGGTGACGCGCGCCCTCGAGGGCACGATCGTCGCCTGCCTGTCGGTGATGGCGGTGCTGGTGTTCGGCAACGTCGTGCTGCGCTATGCGTTCGATTCGGGGTTGGCGGTTTCGGAGGAGCTCGCACGGCTGCTGTTCGTCTGGCTGATCTTCCTCGGCGCGATCCTCGCGTCGCGGCAGCACGCGCACCTGGGTTTCGACAGCCTGGTCAAGAAGCTGCCGGCCGGCGCGCGCAAGGCGGTGATCGTCTTCAACGCCGCCCTGATGCTCGCGGCCTGCGCGTTCTTCGTGATCGGCGGCTGGGAGCAGTCGAAGATCAATCTCGGCAACAGCTACCCGGTACTCGGCATCGCCTACGCGTGGCTGTACGGGGTCGCCGTGGTGTTCGGGATCGGGCTGGCTGTGAGCATCCTGCTGAATGTCCGCGACGTGCTGTTCGGCCGGCCCACCGACGAAGACCTCGTGCTCACGCAGAACCTGGAGAGCCGTGTCGAGGAGGAGGTCGCGCAGCTCGCCGCGCGCCGGCGAGGGGAGGACGGGCGTTGACGGCCCTGGTCTTCCTCGCGATCCTGCTGGGCGCCATCGCGCTCGGCATGCCGATCGCCTTTGCGCTGCTGTTCGCGGGCATCGGCGTGATGGTGCAGCTCGGGCAGTTCGATTCGCAGATCATCGTCCAGAACGCGATCGGCGGCGCTGACAACTTCGTCCTGATGGCGGTGCCGTTCTTCATCCTCGCCGGCGAACTGATGAACGCGGGCGGGCTGTCGAGGCGCATCGTCGAACTCGTCGGCGCGTTCGTCGGGCACCTGCGCGGCGGACTCGGCTACGTGGCGATCGTCGCGGCGGTCCTTCTCGCGAGCCTGTCGGGCTCGGCGGTCGCCGACACCGCGGCGCTGGCCGCGATCCTGATGCCGATGATGCGCAGTGCCGGCTACAACCCGGAGCGCGCCTGCGGGCTGATCGCCGCCGGCGGCATCATCGCGCCGGTGATTCCGCCGTCGATCGGCTTCCTGCTGTTCGGCGTCGTCGCGAACGTCTCGATCACGCGTCTGTTCCTCGCCGGAATCGCGCCAGGCGTCTACATGGGACTCTCGCTTGTCGTCGCCTGGTGGCTCGTGTCGCGCCGCGAGCAGGCCGCGGTGGCGCCGCGCAAATCGGCCCGCGAGCGGCTCGCGCTGCTCGGGCGCGGCTTCTGGGCGCTGCTGATGCCGGTGATCATCGTCGGTGGCCTGAAGTTCGGCGTGTTCACGCCGACCGAGGCCGCGGTGGTGGCCGCGGTGTACGCGCTGTTCGTCGGTGCGGTCGTCTATCGAGAGCTCACGCCTGCCACGATCTACCAGTGCCTGCTGGTGACTGCGCGCACGACCGCAGTCGTGCTGATCCTCGCCGCGCTCGCGATGGTCGCTTCGTACATGATCGCGGTGGCCGACATCCCGGGGCAGGTCGGGCAGTGGATGACGGCCTTCGCCGGCAGCCAGGTGCTGCTCGTGGCCGCGATGATGGCGGCCGTGTTCCTCGCGGGGATGGTCCTCGACTTCATCCCGATCGTGCTCATTTTCACGCCCGTGTTCCTGCCGATCGCGGTGCAGGCGGGCATCGATCCGGTCTACCTCGGCGTCGTGTTCGTCATGAACTGCTCGATCGGGATGATCACGCCCCCGGTGGGCGTCGTGCTGAACGTCGTGAGCTCGGTGGGCAAGATCGACTTCGCGCAGGCCGCGCGCGGCGTGCTCCCGTTCCTGGTCGCCGAACTGCTGGTGCTGGCGGCGATCATCCTGTTCCCATCCCTGGTCCATGTGCCGGCCGGGTGGTGGCGATAGTCATCCGTGAACCCCAAGGAGGCCGAGATCGTGAGAATGAAATTCGCCGAAGGATTGCTCGTGCTGGCTGCCGCGGCGCTGATGCCCGGCGCCGCGATGGCGCAGGTCACCGCCAAGTTCGCCGTGACCCTGCCCGAGAAGTCCCATCAGGGACAGGGCGTGGCGCGGTTCGTCCAGCTCGTCGAGCAGAAGAGCCAGGGCAGGATCAGGATCAAGCCGTTCTACAGCGGCGCGCTGGGCAACGACGTGCAGGTCACCTCCGCGCTGCAGGGCGGGACGATCGAGTTCGTGGTGCCGCAAACCACGACCCTCACCGGCATGGTCAAGGAGATGGAGATCCTCGACTTCCCGTTCCTGTTCGCCAACGAGCAGGAGGTCGACGCGATCCTCGACGGCCCGATCGGCAAGCGCCTGCTCGACAAGCTGCCAGAGAAGGGGCTGGTCGGCCTGGCCTACTGGGAGAACGGCTTCTTCAACGCGACGAACAGCAAGCGGCCGATCGCGCGCGTCGAAGACTTCCAGGGCCTGAAGTTCCGCGCGATCCAGGCGAAGATCTCGCAGGAAACCATCCGCGCCCTCGGGGCCAATCCGGTGCCGCTGGCGGTGCCCGAGCTGTACACCGCGCTCGAGACGCGGACCGTCGACGGGCAGGGGACGCCGACCGCGGTGATCGCGGCGCTCAAGCTCGGCGAGGTCCAGAAGTACCTGTCGATCACGAAGCACGCCTACGGCGCCTTCGTTCCGCTCGTCTCGAAGAAGTTCTGGGACAAGCTCTCCGACGCCGATCGCAAGATCCTGGTCGACTCGGCGGTCGAGGCGCGCAGCTACCAGCGCCAGGTCGCGCGCGACCAGGCGCGCTCGGCGCAGGCCGCGCTCGCCGCCGCCGGCATGCAGGTGAACGAGGTCGCGCCGGCCGAAGTGGTGCGGATGCGCGAAAAGGTCAAGCCGGTCTGGGACGAGTTCTCGAAGGAGGTCGGCCCGGGCCTGTTCAACGAGGTCAGTTCCGAGCTCGCGAAGCTGCGCAAGCGCTAGGACCTCGAAGAAGCTGCCACGATGAAGCTAGCCACCCTCAAGCGCGGCGGCCGCGACGGCACGCTGGTCGTCGTCAGCCGCGACCTGGGCCGTTGCCGCACCGTCGGCGATGTCGCCGGTACGCTACAGCAGGCGCTCGACGACTGGGACACCGCCGCGCCCGCGCTGCAGCGCGCCTTCGAGACGCTCGATCGCGGCGCCGACGACGGCGTCGCAGGCCGGCAGACAATGCCGTTCGATCCGGCCGCGTGCCACTCGCCGTTGCCGCGTGCCTACCAGTGGGCCGATGGATCGGCCTACGTGAACCACGTCGAACTGGTGCGCCGTGCGCGCGGATCGGAGATGCCGCCCAGCTTCTGGACCGATCCGCTGATGTACCAGGGCGGATCGGATTCCTTCGTCGGCCCGCGCGACCCGATCCGCGCCATCAGCGTCGACTGGGGCATCGACCTCGAGGCCGAGGTGGCGGTGGTCACAGGCGACGTCGCGATGGGCGCGAGCCCGGAGCGCTGCGCTGGCGCGATTCGCCTGCTGATGCTGGTCAACGACGTGTCGCTGCGCAACCTGATCCCTGCCGAACTTGCAAAGGGCTTCGGCTTCTTCCAGTCGAAGCCCGCGTCGGCGTTCTCGCCGGTGGCGGTCACCCCCGACGAGCTGGGCGACGCGTGGCGGGACGGGAAGGTGCACCGGCCGCTGGTCGTGCACGTCAACGGCGAGCTGTTCGGCCGGCCCGACGCCGGCACCGACATGGTGTTCGATTTTCCGCGGCTGCTTGCGCACGCCGCTGCGACCCGCGACCTCGAGGCGGGCTCGATCATCGGCTCGGGCACCGTCTCGAACAAGCAGGGCGGCCTGCACGGCTCGAGCATCCGCAACGGCGGCGTCGGGTACTGCTGCGTGGCCGAGGTGCGGATGTACGAGACGATCGAGAACGGCAAGCCGCAGACCCCGTACCTGCAGTTCGGCGACACGGTGCGCATCGAGATGCTCGACGCGGCCAACCGCAGCATCTTCGGCGCGATCGAGCAGCGCGTCGAACGGCATTCGGCCTGAAGGGCAGCATCGTCGACGATGATCGAGCTCTACACCTACTTCCGCAGCTCGGCCGCCTACCGGGTGCGCATCGCGCTGAACCTGAAGGGGCTGCGCTACCGGCCGGTGCCGGTGCACCTGCTGCGCGACGGCGGCGAGCAGCGCCAGCCCGAGCACCTGGCGCGCCATCCGCTGGGCCTGGTTCCGGTGCTGCGCACTGGCGACGGGACGTTCACGCAGTCGCTGGCCATCATCGAATACCTCGACGAGATGCATCCGGCGGCGCCGCTGCTGCCGACGGACCCACCGGGGCGCGCGCGCGTGAGGGCGATCGCCCAGGCCATCGCCTGCGACATCCATCCGCTGAACAATCTTCGCGTGCTTCAGTACCTGGTGCGCGAACTGGGCGTCGACGCGCAGCGCAAGGACGCCTGGTATCGCCACTGGGTCGACGAAGGGCTGGCCGCGCTCGAGCGGATGCTCGTCGGCGATCCGCGCACGGGCGAGTTCTGCCACGGCGACGCGCCGACGCTGGCGGACTGCTGCCTGGTCCCGCAGGTGTTCAACGCCCGCCGCTTCGAGTGCCGGCTCGACGACAAGCCGACGATCCTGCGCATCGTCGAGGCTTGCGAGCGGCTTCCGGCGTTTCGCGCCGCGGCTCCGGAGAACCAGCCGGACGTGGAGTGACCGGGGCGCGCCCCGGTCACTCCACGGTGACCGATTTCGCCCGGTTCCTCGGCTTGCAGCTTCAGCCGCGCGCGCCTGCTTCAGCCGCCTGTTGCAAGGTTCACCGGTTGCCCAATTCGGAGGCACATTCGAGCGCCTGCGCGTCGCGTCCGATGGACGCGACCGCGACGCGCTTGCCATCCTTCCAGTAGCTGACGAGGCAGTCGCGCGCGGCGATGTCGCCGTCGATTTCGATCGCGTCCCAGGATGGCGCATGGCCGACATAGCGAATCGTGACGTCATAGTGAGCGCTCCAGAAGAACGGCACGTCCAGGAAGCGCTCTCGCGCGCCGAGCATGTTCCCGGCCACGACCTGCCCGTGCCTCTCGGCCACGACCCAGTGTTCGACGCGGCTCGTGCGGCCACTTTCCGGGTCGCGCCAGCGCGCCACGTCGCCGGCGGCGTAGATGCCGGGCACGCTGGTTTGCAGGTATTCGTCGACCAGGACGCCGTGATCGACGGCGATGCCAGCCGCTTCGGCGAGAGCGATGCGTGGCCGCACTCCGACTCCGACGATGACCAGATCCGCTGAAAGTTCGGTGCCGTTGCTCAGCGCCACCGCCTGCGGCCCGATCGACGCCAGCGACGTGCCCATGTGGAAGGTCACGCCATGGCCTTCGTGCAGCGCGCGGACGAAATCGCCCAGATCCGGGCCGAGCACTCTTTCCAGCGGGCGCTCGTCGAGCGACACCACGTGCACCGGCAGAGCGCGCTCGCGCAGCGCGGCGGCGGCTTCCAGGCCGATGAAGCCAGAACCCAGCACCACCGCGGATTTCGCCGCCCTGGCCCGCTCGATGATGGCACGGCTGTCCGCGAGCGAACGCAACGTGAAGACATGCGATCGATCGGCACCGGGAATCGGCAGCCGCACGGGCTCGGCGCCCGTAGCCAGCAGCAGGCGCTCGAACGGGAATGCGCGGCCATCGGCCGTCGTCACGGTGCGCGCCGCTACGTCGATTCGTGCGGCGCTTGCGCGAAGCTGCAGGTCGATCTCGTTGCGCGCGTAGAACTCCTCGGGCCGCAACGGAATCCATTCTTCCGGGGCATTGCCCGCCAGGTAGTCCTTCGAAAGGTTCGGGCGATCGCAAGGCGTGTCCGCATCCTCGCTCAACATCGTGAGGCGCCCCCGATAGCCGCGCCGGCGCAGCATCTCGGCACAGGCGAACCCCGCTGCCCCGCCGCCGATGATGACGATGTCCTTCGGTTGGTCGGCCGTCGCCGGCGCCGACTGCGGCGCGGCTGCGATCGGCTCGCGGACCACGATCCGGTCACCCTCGCGCTCGACGCGCCAGCACGAGAGCGAATCGAAGGCGGGAGCCCGGAGCGCCTCGCCGGTACGCAGCGAAAAGCAGGCATGATGCCAAGGGCAGCGCACCGTGTCGCCCGCGACGATGCCCTTCGCCAGCGGAGCGCCGTAATGGGTGCACGCCGCGTCGACGGCCAGCACGTCGTTGCCGACCCGAGCGAGCAACACGGGCTTGTCCCCGACATGACCCAGCAACATCGGCTTGTCGCCGAAGTCGGCGAGCGTGACGCCCCGGGTCAGGTCAGGACCGGCATTTTCGACCACATCCGAAGCCATGGGTTTGTCCTCCAGGTCGTGAAGAGGGCCGACCGCGCCATTCACCGAAAAGGCCCGCGAAAAAAGAATAGGGCAAGGCCACCCACGAACTGCGCTGAAACCATGCGGGCGTGCCGCGCATCGAAACCGGTCAGGGTGGCAACAGCGGCAGCGGGTAATGGATGCCGTCGTCGGCGGGCACCGCGGCTTCGGTCATGCGGGCGGGCTCGATCCGGTTCTCGCCCATCAGATGCAGCACCTCGCGACCGGCGAGCAGCAGATAATCGGCGACGATGCGGCGATGGCAGCGCCACCACACCGCCTCGGCGCACATGATCGCCGCGCGCTGCTCGTCGGCGACGCCGAGCAGGCGGTCGAGTCCTGCCCGGAATCCGGGCGACAGCGCGTAATCGGCATAGTTGTGAAAGCTCGCATTGACCCAGAAGGCATTGACCTCGGGTGGCACCGTCTTCGACTTGCTGCGCAGGCCGCCGAGTTGGTCGATTCGCGCATAGCCGATCCGATGTCGCCGCAACCCCTCATCGATCATGTCCGCATCGAATTGCGGGTTGTGGCGCGAGCGCGGAACGGTCCGGATATCGATCACTTGTTGCACGCCACCCGCGCGCAGCAACCCGACGAATGCCTCCAGCGTCCGGTTCGAATGGCCCACCGTGCACACCGGCAGCGGATTCATTGGCGCGTGGAGGTCACCCGGCGTTTTCGGCGCCCGGATGAAGGCGCTTGACGCGATGCAAGGTATTGCGATCGGTATGGTGCATTTCCTTGCCCGTTGCGGCGAGCTTCAGGACGAGGTCCGACCTGTAGCTGAAGGTGCCGTCGTCATGGATGTCGAAGGTGCTTTCGAAAGCCACGGCCGTGGCCCGCTCCAGCAGGTACCTGTTCTGCGACAGTCCGTACGACCTGGATCCGGGCTCGGCCTTGAAACGCAATGTCCTGTCGCGCGCTCGGGCACTGCCTCCGGCCAGGATCGCCAAGCCGCGCGGCACGGCAAAGCAGCGCATGACCTGTCCGTTCGCCTTGTCCCACAGAAGGTATCCCACCTCGTCGTGAAAGGGGGCCATGGCTTCCTCGCCATGGCGCCAGGCCGTCATTTCGTAATTCAGCCCCTCCATCGTCTGCTGGCCGTTCTCGACGATCGGAATCGGCCGGAACCAGGCCTTCTCGAAATAGCCGGTTTCCGAGGTCTCGTCGTCCTTGTTGTGATACGAGAGGTCGACACCGGCATCGCCCTCCCATTCCCCGACCAACGGGGTCAGTGGCCCAAGCCTCTGAGGCCCCAGGATCTCTGCCATCACTGTCTCCGCGTTGTGGCCAGACATGGGATCGAGCGTAGTCCTTGTCGACGCGAAGGACTGCAATGAGGGTCTTTAAACCCTGCAGGTCGTGCCGCCTCTCGTCGAACCGTTCCGCTTCGAGGTGGAAACGTCGGAGAAGATCTGACCCGCCCGGCACCTGTTCGATGCAGCTCTTCGATGCCTTGCCGGGGCCTGCTGCGCGACGGCGGCGAGCAGCGGCGGCCGGAGCACCTGGCGCGCCATCGGCAGAACGATCGTCGCGTGCTGCAGTACTGGTGCGCGAGCTGGGCGTCGACGCGTCACGCAAGAACGCCTGGCACCGCCACCGGACAGAGGGTTGGCCCGTGTCTGTGGCGGCTGCCAAGGCGGCAGCGGGGCTCAACCCCCGACTCGCCGCAACGGCGGCGACTCGCACGGGTAGGGGCGAGTGCCTACTTTCGGCTCGTCGAGTAAAGAATTCAGTTCGTCACTAAAGACGACTGTTTCGGGTAAGGAAAACAGTTTCCGTGAACCACCTGGAGTGACGGGCGCGCCCGAGTCACTCCACCGTGACGGACTTCGCCAGGTTCCTCGGCTTGTCCACGTCGGTCTTGCGCGCCAGCGCCACGTGATATGCGA
>CALMSQ010000542.1:0-4322 GCA_937872345.1 uncultured Burkholderiales bacterium
CCGCTGAAGTTCAAGCCGATCGATCCGCAGCTCGAGGTGATCCTGCTCAACGCGCGCACCGACGCGAAGCCGCTCAAGCCCGAGGTCGCCGCGCAGGTCAGCATGGAAGGCGGCGGCGACCGCGACACCGGGCGCGCGCGCTCGCCGTTGCCGGCCGAATTGCAGGCGCGCGACGGCGAGGACATCGTGCGGCGCCGGCAGCGCGTGGCCGAGCTCGAGGCGCAGCAGCGCAAGCTGCTGGCGCTCGCGCGCGGCCCGCAGGCCTATGTGCGCGAGGGCGAGCGTTCCGACGAGCCGCGCAAGGCCTCGTCGGGCGACGACGAGAAGGACGTCGACGCGGTGATCGCGCGGCTGCAGGCGCAGATCGACCGCCAGGTCTCCGACTACAACAAGCGCCCGAAGCGGCTCACCTACGGAATCAACGCGGTCGGCGTGAGCTACGCGCGCTACGTCGACGACTGGGCGGCACGCATCGAACGGCTCGGCACCGAGCGCTATCCGCCCGAGGCGCGCGGGAAGCTGTACGACTCGCTGATCATCACGGTGGAGATCGACAAGCACGGCAACGTGGTCGACGTGATCATCAACCGCAAGTCGAAATACGAAGTGCTCAACCGCGCGGTCAAGCAGATCGTCTACGCCGGCGCTCCGTACGAGCGCTTCACGCCGGAGATGGCGCGCGAAGGCGACATCCTGCAGATCGTGCGCACCTGGACGTTCACCAACGATTCGCTCGAGACCGCGTCGGCGCGCCCCCCCGAGCCCGAGCGCCGATGACCGATCGCTACGCGGTCGTCGGCAACCCGGTCGCGCACAGCCGCTCGCCGTCGATCCACGCGCGCTTCGCCAGGCAGACCGGGCAGGACATCGAGTACGGCCTGCTGCTGGCGCCGCTCGACGGTTTCGTCGAGGCCGTCGAGCGCTTCCGTGACGCAGGTGGCCGCGGCCTGAACGTGACCTTGCCGTTCAAGCTCGAGGCGTTCGCCTGGGCAGCGCGGCGCAGCCCGCGCGCGCAGGCTGCCGGGGCGGTCAATACGCTCCGCTTCGACGCCGACGGGGCTTTCGGCGACAACACCGACGGCGCCGGGCTGGTGCGCGACATCGAGGCGCGGCTCGGCCTGCCGCTGGCGGGCCGCTCGGTGCTGGTGCTCGGTGCGGGCGGCGCGACGCGCGGCGTGCTCGGGCCGCTGCTCGAGGCCGGCGCAGCCCGGGTGACGATCGCCAACCGCACCGCGGCGCGGGCGGTCGCGCTGGTCGACCAGTTCGTGATGTCGGCGCCTGCGCAGGCCACGGCCGCCGGCGCGCCGCCCGGGCCTGACGCGCCGCTTCGCGAGCGACTGCGCGGCTGCGGCTTCGACGGGATCGGCGGCGGCTTCGACCTGGTGGTCAACGCGACCTCGGCCGGACTCGCAGGCGAGCGCCTTCCGGTCGACGACGCGGTGCTGGCCGGCGCTGTGCTGGCCTACGACATGTTCTATTCCGCGCGCGAGACGGCCTTCGTCGCGCAGTCGCTGGCGGCGGGCTGCCCGCGCGCCTGCGACGGGCTCGGCATGCTCGTCGAGCAGGCGGCCGAGTCGTTCCTCGTCTGGCGCGGCGTGCGGCCGCTCACCGCGCCGGTCTACGAGGCGCTGCGCGCCGAGCTCGCGGCCGAGGCCGGCTGAGCGCCGCGGTGGCGCGATCCGCGTCCAGGTCGCCCTGGCGGCGCGCGCTGCGCGTCGCAGGCATGGCCGTGGTGCTGGCCATCACCGCGGTGCTCGCCGTGCAGCTGTGGTTCTTCGCCCACGTGCTGTGGTGGAACGCGTTCGACCCCGGCCCGACCCCGTTCATGAAGCGGGAACTGGCACGACTGCGCGAGACCGACGCGCGCAGGCAGCTGCAGCAGCGCTGGGTGCCCTACGAGCAGATCTCGCGGCACCTCAAGCGCGCGGTGATCGCTTCCGAGGACGCCAACTTCACCGGCCACGACGGCGTCGACTGGGACGCGATCGAGCGCGCCTGGGAGCAGAACCAGCGGCGGGGACGCGTCGTGCGCGGCGGCTCGACGATCACGATGCAGCTGGCCAAGAACCTGTTCCTGTCGGGCGAGCGCAGCTACCTGCGCAAGGGGCAGGAGCTGGTCATCACCTACATGATCGAGACCGTGATGACCAAGCGACGCATCCTCGAGCTCTACCTGAACGTCGCGGAGTGGGGGATCGGCGTGTTCGGAGCCGAAGCCGGCGCGCGGCACTACTTCGGCGTGTCGGCCGCGCAACTCGGGCCGTGGCAGGCCGCGCGAATGGCCGCGATGCTGCCGCGGCCGCGCTACTATGACGCCAACCGCGGCTCGGCGGCGCTTGCCCGTCGTGCCGCGATCGTCGGCCGCTGGATGGGGTCGGTCGATCCTCCCTGAAGCGCGATCCATGGCCGATCAAGACGTCGACATCCGGGCTGACCAAGCCGAAGAACGCCCCGACGACGCGCCGGCCATGCCGCAGCCGCGCGATCCCGAGCAGGCGTCGCGCGCGCTCGCCGAGGTGCAGGACCTGCTGCGGCGCCACGACCTGGTGCTCGAGATCGCGCACCGGCAGCGCCACGGCGAGGCCGAAGAGCGCCACGAGCTGGTCGAGCGGCTGGTCGAGCGCCAGCACCTGAACGAGCTGCGCGCAAGGCTCGATTCGCTTCATCCGGCCGACGTCGCGTTCATCCTCGAGGCGCTGCCCTTCGAGCAGCGGATGATCGTCTGGGACCTGGTCAAGGCCGAGCGCGACGGCGAGATCCTGCTCGAGGTCTCCGAATCGGTGCGCGAGTCGCTGATCCGCTCGATGGATCGCGAGGAACTGGTCGACGCCGTCGAGACCCTCGACGCGGACGAGATCGCCGAGCTCGCGCCCGACCTGCCGACCGACGTCGTCGAGGAGGTGCGTCGCGGGCTGTCGCAGGAAGAGCGCGAGCAGTTGCGCGCGTCGATGTCGTTCCCCGAGGGATCGGTCGGCGAGCTGATGGACTTCGAGGCGATCACGGTGCAGCAGGGCTACACGCTGGACATGGTGCTGCGCGAACTGCGCCGGCTGCAGGAGCTGCCCGACCACACCGACCAGGTCTACGTCGTCGACGAGCGCGGCGAGCTGGTCGGCGGGCTGCCGCTCGACCGGCTGCTGATCAACCAGCCCGACGTGCTGGTCGAGGACGTCATGCGCCGCGACCTGCTGACGCTGCAGCCGCTCGAGGACGCCAGCGAGGCGGCGCACGCGTTCGAGCGCTACGACCTCGTTTCGGCGCCGGTGGTCGACCCGCGCAACCGCGTCATCGGCCGGGTCACGGTGGCCGAGGTGCTCGACCTGATCCGCGAGGAGGGCGAGTCCGAGATGCTCGCCAAGGCCGGCCTGCGCGAGGAGGAAGACCTGTTCGCGGGCGTCTGGGCGTCGGCGAAGAACCGCTGGCTGTGGCTGGCGCTGAACCTGTGCACCGCGTTCTTCGCGTCGCGCGTGATCAGCGCCTTCGACGGCACGATCGAGCGGGTGGTGGCGCTCGCGACGCTGATGCCGATCGTCGCCGGCATCGCCGGCAACTCGGGCAACCAGACGATGACGCTGATCATCCGCTCGATCGCGCTCGGGCAGGTGACGATGTCGAACGCACGCCGGCTGCTGCTGAAGGAGCTCGCAGTCGCCGCCCTGAACGGGCTCGTCTGGGGCGGCATGGCCGGGATGGTCGCCTGGCTGCTCTACCGCGACACCCCGTACGGCGTGCTGCTCGGCCTGACGATGACGCTGGCGATGGTGCTGAACCTGCTGGTGGGCGCGCTGATCGCGCTCGCCGTGCCGATCACGCTCGAGCGACTCGGCCGCGATCCCGCGATCGGATCGTCGGTGCTGCTGACGTTCAGCACCGACAGCATGGGGTTCCTGATCTTCCTGGGGCTGGCCACGCTGCTGTTCCGCTGAGCCGCCCGCGGGTCAGCGCTGGCAGAACACCGGCGTCGTGAACGCGCGCGCCACGTCGGCGACCTCGAAGTTCGACAGTGGCCGGGCGCCGGCCGGGCCCGTCGCGTAGCGCACGCCCTGCGCATCGAGCAGCGCCTTGACCGGCGCGAGCTTGACCGCGAAGTTGATGTTCTGCGGGATGTCGCCGGTCATCTGCGCGACGCGAAGCGCGTTGAGCTTGGCGACCACGACCCCGATCACCTGGCCGCGGCGGTCGAGCAGCGGCCCGCCGCTGTTGCCGGGCTGCACCGGCACGTCGATCTGCAGCTGCCCCGGGAGGTCGCGCAGGCCGGCGAGCGCCGTCACCATGCCGGCGCCGAGCTGGCCCGACGAAGACAGCATGCCTTGCAGCGGGAA
>CALMSQ010000543.1:0-5463 GCA_937872345.1 uncultured Burkholderiales bacterium
ACCGGCGCCGCCAGCATCTGGTACCTCAACGCCAACCCGCGCCCCGACGACCTCACCGACAAATCCGGCCGCGGACACCACTTCCGCTGGCTCGACGACCGCTTCAGGGCTAACCTCTACACGGGACCGGGCTGATCGTTGGCAAGCGCAAGGTCGCGCGACGACTCGCGCTCACGCACCGTCGAAACCATTCGTCGGTGCGCGTTCTGCGCGCCGGCCACCGCTCAATCGCGTCGCAGCTTCGAGAACCAGTGCTCCATCAGCTTGCCGGCCGCCTCGCGGCCCCCTAACCCGAACGACAGCGCGACGGCGATCGCCACCGCGCCCAGCGTCAACCCGAACGCCAGGTTGACGATCGAGTCGGCCACGCCCATCGAGCGCAGCCCCATCGCCAGCACCAGGCCGATGATGAGCACCCGCACGAGGCCACCGAGCCACGGCGCGTCGCGGTGCTCGCTGCGGCCCACTGCCGATCCGAGCAGGTTGGCCAGCCACAGGCCCACGAGCAGCACCGTCGTTCCGAGCAGCACGTCGGCGCCGAACGAGACGAAGCTGCCGACCAGCTCGCTCAACTGCACGATCCGCAAGCGGTTGGCCGCCTGCGCGACCGCGAACAGCATCGCGAAGAACACCAGCAGCCGGCCGATCAGCCGCGACAGCTTCAGCTCGCCGAGCACGGGCGCGAGGCCGAGCGTCTCGCCGAGCCGGTCGATCCCGGCGCCCTCCAGCAGGCCCGACACCAGGCCCGCCACGAAGCGAGCCACGTACCAGGTCACGCCGACGATCAGCGCTGCGGCGAGCAGGTCGGGCAGCGCGGCGACGAACTGGCTGAGCAGCAACCGGGCCGGACCCGCGATCGCCTCGATCTGCAGCGCGTCGAGCGCCGAGATCAGCGCCGGCACGAAGATGGCGAAGAAGACCACCCTTCCGGCCAGTGTGGGAAGGTCGGCCGCTTCATTGACGCCGATGCTGCGCCACAGCGCGCGCACGCGCGCGGCCACCAGCAGGTGCGTAACGATGCCCTTGGCGATCTTCGCCACGTAGTAGCCGACCACCGCGATGATCGCGGCGTGCATCAGGTCGGGCAGGAACGCGAGCAGCGCATCGAAAAGCCCGCGCACCGGACCGAGCAGCCCCTGCAGGCCGAGCGCGCCGAGAATCATCGGCAGGAACAGCAGCAGCACGACCCAGTAGCCGACGTTGCCGATGCTGTCGCTGATCGGGGCCATGCCGGCTTCGGCGCTCAGCCGCTCGTCGATCGTGGTGCGGTCGAGCAGCCTCGTGAGTCCGTTGCGCACCAGCAGTGCCAGCAGCCACCCGAGCACCGCCAGCAAAAGCGCCGCGAGCAGTTGCGGCAGGTATCCGATCGCCGCGCCGATCATTTCGGCGAACGGCTCGGACACTTCACGCAGGTCGAGGACGTTGGCCGCGACGGACAGCGCCACGGCGAGGATGAACCAGAACACGAGCCGCGATGCGCCGGTTTCCGCGTCGAGCGCGTGGCCGAATGCCGGCGCGAGCCTGCGATTGACCTGGGCGAGCGACAAGACGCGGCGCACGCCCGCCGCCGCGACCAGCGCGAGGACCCAGCCCAGCAACAGCAACGCGACCGCGACGACGATGCCGGGCAGTTGCGCACCGAGCGCGCTGCGCATCGCTTCCACAAAGCCCGTGTGCTGCATCTGCGTTCTCCGGTGCCGAAGCGGACAACCGAAGTCTAACCGGCCCGGAACGGGTATCCTCGGGCCCAGCGCCGCCGTTCGTCCGAGCCATGGAAATCGCCACCTGGAACGTCAACTCGCTGAAGGTCCGCCTGCCCCATGTCGTCGACTGGCTGCGCGCGAACCCGGTCGACGTGCTGTGCCTGCAGGAAACCAAGCTGCGCGACGAGCACTTCCCGCACTCGCAGCTGGCCGAGCTGGGCTACGAGTGCGCGTTCGCCGGCCAGCCGACCTACAACGGCGTGGCCATCCTCGCGCGGCGCGACACGGTGGGCGACCCCTCGTCGGTCGTCGTCGGCAATCCGCTCTTTCCCGACGAGCAGAAGCGGCTGATCAGCGCCGACCTGTCGGGCGTGCGCGTCGTCTGCGCATACTTCCCGAACGGCCAGGCCGTCGGCAGCGACAAGTACGACTACAAGCTGCGCTGGATCGACGCGCTCGCCGACTGGCTCGCGCGCCCCGCGCCGACGCCGATCGTCCTGCTGGGCGACTTCAACATCGCGCCCGAAGACCGCGACGTGCACGACCCGAAGGCCTGGGAGGGCCAGGTGCTGTGCTCGGCGGCCGAACGCGAGCGATTCGCGAAGCTGGTTTCGCTCGGCTTCGTCGATGCGTTCCGGCTGTTCGAGCAGCCGCCGAAGACGTACAGCTGGTGGGACTACCGGCAGATGGCGTTTCGCCGCAACGCCGGACTGCGCATCGACCACATCCTGGTGCCGCAGGCGATGGCCGCGTGCGTGCGCGACTGCCGCATCGATCGCGAGCCGCGCAAGCGCGAGCAACCCTCGGACCACGCGCCGGTGATCGCCCGGATCGACCTCGACGACGGCGAGGCGACCGCAGCGGCGCCGCGCCGCGGCGCCGACGGCGCAGCAGCCGAAAGAGCCTGAGGCCGCGCGCTGCTGCGCTGCGTCGCCGCGCGCGACGACGCGACGACGCGACGCACCGCGACGTTCAAGCCGCTTCGTCGTCTTCGAGCCGCAGTTCCTGGATCTTGCGCGTGATCGTGTTGCGGCCGATGCCGAGCCGCACTGCGGCGTCGATGCGCCGTCCGCGCGTGTGTCGCAGCGCCGTACGGATCACGGTACCCTCGAACTCCCGGGCAAGCCGGTCCATCAGGTCGCTGTGCATGTCCTCGCGCGCGGCCGCGGGCTGCGCGGCGAGTTGTGCCGACACCTCGCGCTCGAGCAGTTTCGACCACGATTGCGCGCCGACCGGGGTGCCCACCGGGGTGCCCACCGGGGTGCCCACCGGGGTGCCCAGCGAGGTGCCCACTGAGCCGCCTGCCGAAGCGCCCCTCGGCGACCCGGAAGCCGCCACGTGCGTCGCCAGGCTCGGTGCCGGCTCGGCGAGTTCGTCTTGCGCAGCCGACGCGGGCACGACGCGCGGGGCAGCCTCGAGCACCGCCACCCCGACCGCCTCGCGAATCTCCGGCGGCAGGTCCTTCGCGTCGATCACCTGCCCCGGCGCCATCACCGTCAGCCAGTGGCAGGCGTTCTCGAGCTGGCGGACGTTACCCGGCCACGCGAACGCCTGCAGCACGCGCATCGCCTCGGCGCTCAGCCGTTTAGGTTCGCCGCCCAACTCGCGCGCGCTCTTCTGCATGAAGTGCCGCACCAGCAGCGGAATGTCCTCGCCGCGCTCGCGCAGTGGCGGCAGGCGCAGCCGGATCACGTTCAGGCGATGGAACAGGTCTTCGCGGAACAACCCCTGGCGCACGCGCTCCTCGAGGTTCTGGTGCGTGGCCGCGATGACCCGCACGTTCGCCTTCATCGGCTGGTGGCCGCCCACGCGATAGAACTGCCCGTCCGAGAGCACCCTGAGCAGCCGCGTCTGCAACTCGGCCGGCATGTCGCCGATCTCGTCGAGGAACAGGGTGCCGCCCTCGGCCTGCTCGAAACGGCCCCGGCGCATCTGCTGGGCGCCGGTGAAGGCGCCCCGCTCGTGTCCGAACAACTCGGACTCCAGCAGGTCGCGCGGAATCGCTGCGGTGTTCAGCGCGACGAACGCGGCCTTGGCGCGTGGGCTGTGCTCGTGCAGTGCGCGGGCGACCAGCTCCTTGCCGGTGCCCGACTCGCCGGTGATCAGCACCGTGACGTTGGACTGCGACAGCCGGCCGATCGCGCGGAACACCTCCTGCATCGCCGGCGCCTGGCCCAGCATGTCGAGGCCGCCTTCGGCGTGCTCTTCGACCGAGGCCTCGCGCTCGCTCTCCTCGACCGCGCGCCGGATCAGCTCGATCGCCGCGGGCAGGTCGAACGGCTTGGGCAGGTACTCGAACGCGCCGCCCTGGAACGCCGACACCGCGCTCTCGAGGTCGGAGTACGCGGTCATGATGATGACCGGCGTACCGGGCCTGCGCGCGCGGAACTTCTGCAGCAGGTCGATCCCGCTGGCGCCCGGCATCCGGATGTCGGACACCAGCACCTGCGGCGCGTCGTCATCGAGCGCGGCGAGGCACTCGGCCGCCGTGCCGAACGCGCGCACGGCGAAGCCCTCGCGCGCAAGGGCCTTTTCGAGCACCCACCGAATCGATTGGTCGTCGTCGACAATCCAGACCGCGTTCATCGTGTTCCCAGGTCAAGGCAGGGGCAGCAGGATCCGGAAGTCGGTGCGCCCCGGCTTGCTCTCGCATTCGATCAGTCCTCCATGCTGCTGCACGAAGGTCTGCGCGAGGGTGAGCCCGAGCCCGCTTCCGCCGTCACGACCCGAGACGAGCGGAAAGAAGATCCGCTCGCCGATCTCCTCCGGCACGCCCGGGCCGTTGTCGATCACATGCAAATCCAGTGCCAGCTTCCACCGATGCTTGGCGATCGTCACCTGCCGGGCGATCCGCGTGCGCAGCAGGATCCGCCCGCGGCCGTGCATGGCCTGCGCGGCATTGCGCACCAGGTTGAGCAGCACCTGGATCAGCTGCTCCTTGTCGGCCCGGAACTCGGGCAGGCTCGCGTCGTAGTCGCGGGCGATCTCGAGCCCCTGCGGGAACTCGGCCAGCACCACCGAGCGCACCCGCTCGCAGACCTCGTGGATGTTGACGTCGCCGACGACGCGCGGGCCGCGGTGCGGCGCGAGCAGGCGGTCGACGAGCACCTGCAGCCGGTCGGCCTCCTTGATGATGACCTGCGTGTACTCACGCAGCGCCGGCGAATCGAGCTCCGACTCGAGCAGTTGCGCGGCGCCGCGGATGCCGCCCAGCGGGTTCTTGATCTCGTGCGCGAGGTTGCGCACCAGTTCGCGGGTGGCCTTCGCCGAATCGAGCAGCCGCTGCTCGCGATCGGCGCGCCAGCGCTGGTCGAATTCGCGGAACTCGACCAGCAGCACGCCCGGGTCGCCGCCCAGCGCTACCGCGGTCGTCGACAGGTGCTGCGGCTCGCGCCCGGGGCGCTCGAGCGTGATCTCGCTGCGCCGCTCGTCGAAGGCGCCGATGCCCGCGTCGGCGCACAACTGCAGGACGGCGCTGCCGTCGACGAACAGTCGCGCGAACGGCTGCCCGGCCACCAGTTTCTGGGAGATCTCGAAGAGCTGCTCGGCGGCCTGGTTCAGGAAGACGGTGTTGCCTGCGGCGTCGAGCACGACGACCGCACTGGCCAGAAGGTCGAGCCCGTCGAGCCTCGAGGAGGGGTCGCGCCGGCGCGGCTTCCGGGCCGGTTGCGCGGACGACGCTCGCGTGCCGATTGCGGTCAGTCCCGGATCGCGCCGAGCTCGCGGCGGATCGAGGCGATGTTGCCCTCGGAGCGGCCGA
>CALMSQ010000544.1:0-3551 GCA_937872345.1 uncultured Burkholderiales bacterium
CAGGCCTCGCCCGCGCGCAGCGCATCGACGACGGCGCCGGCGTCGGTGATCCAGCTGCCGCCGAACAGCGTGACGCCCCGCGCGAACAGCGGATCGGGCAGGCAGCCGGCGCCGGGCCCGATCATCGCCACCTGCGCGGCACTCGCGCAGTGGCGCAGGATGCCGTCGGCCGTGCCGTTGAGCAGCACCGAGCTCGTGCAGAGCACCTTGTTGCACGATGCGAGCTCGGCCGCGTCGAGCGTGACGCGGTAGCCGTCGTGCTCGCCGACGAGGTCCTCGCGCAGCTCGATCACGGTCACCCGCGCGCCGGCCGCAGTGCAGCGCCCGAGCAGCGGCCCGAACAGCCCGACCATGCCGACATGGTCGCCCGCCCGCGGGTCGAGTTCCCCGATCGAGTCGGCGCTGTCGGGCGCGACGTAGCCGACCCGGTCGAACACGCAACGGCTCAGCGCGTTGATCGCCGCCATGCCCAGCGTCCGGCCCACGGCGTCGCCGCGCGCGTAGCCGCCGGCCAGCTGCAGGGCGTCGGCGCCGGCGAGTCGGGCAGCGACGTCGCTGGCCCGCAGTTGCGCCCAGGTGTCGCCCAGCAGCACGAAGGCGAGGCCGAGCGTGCCGTCCTCGAGCTCGAGCGCGCAGAACTCGCCGCGTCGCGTGTCGAGCGTCTCGGGGCGCGGCAGGTGCAGCGCGCGAACCCGCGGCAGCGGAAGGCTCTTCGCAAGGCCCTCGAGCAGCGCGATCAGCTCGGCGGCGATGGTCGATCCGTTTGTCATCGGGACTCCAGTTCGCGAGGGCTCATAGGCGCATCCGGCGGGCCATGATGCGCGCGTAGCCGGCCGGGGCCAGCCGGGAGAGCCACCACGCGATTCGCGCGGTCGCCCCCGGCAAGACGAGCCTGCGCTCGCGGCGCGCCGCCTCGTAGATGAGGTCGGCGATCTCGGCGGGCGTCGCCGTCTTGCCGGCGATCGCCTTGGTGCCGCGATACGGGTTGCCCTGCGGATCGAGCGCGTGGCGGTCGATGTCGGTCGCGATGAACGACGGGCAGACCAGCATGACGGCGACGCCGGCGTCGGCCACTTCGCTGCGCAGGCTGTCGAAGAATCCGTGCAGCGCGTGCTTGCTGGCCGCATACCCGGTGCGGCCGACGAGCGGCGCGAAGCCGGCCACGCTGGAGATCGCGACGACCATGCCGCGGCGCGCGAGCAGCTCGGGCAGCGCCGCGTGCGTGCAGTGCATGGCGCCGAGGAAGTTGACCGCCATCACGCGCCGGATCACGTCGGGCAGCGTGCGGACGAACTCGCCGTGGTGGGAAATTCCGGCGTTGCAGACCAGCAGGTCGATGCCGCCGAAGCGCGCGGCGCCGGCCTGGATCGCCTGCCGGCACGCCGCCTCGTCGGTCACGTCGCAGTCGCAGCCCAGCGCCGAGACCCCCGACGCCTGCAGCGCCTCGACGGCGCGGCGCAGCGCGGCAGCGTCGCGATCGAGCGCCACGATCCGCGAGCCGGCGCGGCCGAATCGCTCGCACAGCGCGCGGCCGAGGCCGGTCGCGGCACCGCTGACGACGACCGTCGTGCCGCCGAAGTCACGCATCGTCAGCCACGCAGTTCGCGCGCCCGAAGCCAGAGGTCGAATACCTGCGTCGAGGTGAGGTGCGGCAGGTACCCGAAGTCGCGCTTGAGCCGCGTGTTGTCGAGCACCGGCCGGTAGCGCAGGAACCCGACCTGCTCGGGTCCGTACTGGGTGAGGCGCAGGCGCCGCAGCACCGCGAGCGCGGTGCCGAGCAGCGACGCGGGCAGCGTGACGCAGCGCTTGCCCAGCCGCTCCGCGATCTGCTGGATGGTCATCGCACCGTCGCCGGCCAGGTTGTAGACGCCGCTGCGCTCGCTGCGGATCGCGTGCAGGATCGCGCCGACCACGTCCTGGTCCCAGACGAACACGAACGGGCTGTCCGAGCCGCGGATCGCGATCAGGCGCGGCTTCTCGAACAGGTCGGTGATCTGGTTGCGGGTGGTCTCGCCGAGGATCGTCCCGATGCGGAACACGACCTGCCGGAGCTCCGGGTGCTCGATCCGGTAGCGGGCGAGCATCTCCTCGACGAGGCGCTTGTGCCGGGCGTAGGCGAACTCGTCGTTGCCGCGCACCGGCTGGTCCTCGGTGATCCACGCCGGGTTGTCCGCGTGGTACCCGTATGCGGCGCCGCTGGAGCTGACGACGATCCTCTTCACGCCGGCGGCGAGGCAGGCCTCGAGCACGTTCTGCGTGCCGATCACGTCGACCGAATACTCGAACTCGGGCGTGCTGCCCGGGCCCGGCGTGACGATCGACGCGAGGTGCACGACGACGTCGCAGCCGCGCATCGACGCGGCGAGCTCGGGCGAGCGGACGTCGGCCTGCAGGTAGCGCACTCCCGGCAGGTGGCGCTCGGGCGGGCACTCGCGAACGTCGGAGGCGACGGCGTCGATGCCCGCGGACGCGAGCGCGGCGACGAGCTGGCTTCCGAGGTAGCCGCCGGCGCCGGTCACGAAAACGCGCGAGGCGCTCACGGCGCCGGCACCGGGGGCGGATGGCTGCGCCACCAGCGCGCGAGCGCCAGCCCGGTCAGGATGTGCCAGATCCCCCACCACGCCGCGACGATCGCCATGCCGCCCAGGCCGCCGAAGAAATTGAACACGAGGATGAGGCCGAAGCCCGAGTTCTGGATTCCGACTTCGATCGCCGTCGCCCGGCAATCGGCTTCGGGGAGCCGCGCCAGGCGCCCGCTCCAGTATCCGAGCAGCAGGCCCAGTCCGTTCATCAGGAACACCACCAGCACGACGCGTCCGACGTACTCGAGGAAGTATCCCCAGTTGGCCGCCAGCGCGGCGACCACGAAGATCCCGAAGAAGGCGAGCGAGAGGACCTTGAACGGACGGTGCGCGCGCGCGGCTGCGCGCGGAAACCAGTGCGCGACGGCCATGCCGAGCGCGGCGGGAATCCCGAGCAGGAAGACGATCGTGACCAGCACGTCGAGGGGATCGAGCGCGACAGCCGAGAGGATCCGGGCGGTCTGCGGGTTCAGGCTGCCCCAGAACGCGAGGTTGAAGGGCGTGAGGACCAGCGAGCCGAGCGTGGACATCGAGGTCATCGTGATCGAGAGCGCGGTGTTGCCGCGCGCGAAGTGCGTCAGGAAGTTCGATATGTTGCCGCCCGGACACGCGGCCACGAGGATCAGGCCGAGCGCGATGCTCGGCGCCGGCTGGAGCACCATGCCGATGGCCCAGCCCGCCGCGGGAAGCAGCACGAACTGCCCCAGCATGCCGATCGCCGTCGCGCGGGGCGCGCTTGCAATGCCCTTGAAGTCGGACACCTTCATGTCGAGCGCCACGCCGAACAGCACCAGCGCGAGGATCGCGTTGAGCGCGGTCAGCGACGCCGGGCTGAAATTGAGTCGGACCAGGTCGATCTCGCTCATTCGGCGTTTCCGCTCAGCGGCCCTTCGGTTCTTCGTGCATCTTCTTGAAGTGGATCAGGCCGGGCGCCCACATGTGCTTGACCGGATCGACGTCGACGTGGAT
>CALMSQ010000545.1:0-3961 GCA_937872345.1 uncultured Burkholderiales bacterium
TTCCAGAACTCGGTCTCGAAGCGGTCGGTGGCCTGCTTCGCGGCGCGGATCGCGAACCACTTGCGGAAGATGATGCTCCACGAGCCCAGGGAGACCAGCATCAGCACGGCCATCACCAGCTGCACCAGCACGCTGGCGTTGGTGATCATCGAGACGATCGACAGTTCGCTGTTCATTCGCCGTTCACTCGTCGACGGGGCGTTGGGGAAGGGCCGCGGCGACCCGCTCGTTCAGCCAGCGAGGAAAGCCCGTCGGGCGGCCGTCGTCGCGGCGGATCGCCGCGATGCGCACCGTGGCCGTGACCAGTGGTTCGGGCTGTCCGCCGAGCCGCGCGCACTGCCAGAGCGTCCAGGACGCCCGCCGCGCCTCGACCAGTCGCACCTCGACGTCCAGCAGGTCGTCGAGGCGCGCCGGCTGCCGGTAGTCGACGGCGATCTCGCGCACCACGAAGACGACCCCGGCCTGCTCGGCCAGCCGGGTGTGCTCGGCCCCGAGCGCGCGCAGCCAGTCGGTGCGGGCGCGCTCGAAATAGCGCAGCCAGTTGGCGTAGTAGACGATGCCGCCGGCGTCGGTGTCCTCGTAGTAGACCCGCACCGGCATCGAGAACGCGAGCGGTGCGCGGGCCGCCGCCGACGAGTCGCCGCGCGCCGACGGGAGCGCGGGCCCCGCCTCGGCAACCAGGGCGTTCGGGTTCGTGGGCGCGGCGGCTGCAGCAGTCACCGGCGGATTCTACCAATGCCCGCCACGGCACCCCGCGCCTGCGCTACATCGGCGGCGCGGGCAGCGTGCGCCAGGCGAACGCGGCGGCGACCGCCGCGGCGCCGATCGCGACCAGCGCGCGCGAGGCGGCGTTGCGCCGGTACTCGGCCCAGTCGAACTTCTCGGCCATGACCGTGGCCAGCGCGAACCCCGACACCAGGCCGCCGAGGTGCGCGGCGTTGTCGACCACTCCGGAGGTGAAGCCGAGGAACAGCGAATAGCCGACGAACATCAGCAGCGACGAGCGCATCGACGCGACCAGCGGCGCGGGCAGCTTGTCGTGCTTGGTGAACAGCGCCGCCAGCAGCGCGCCGGTGACGCCGAAGATCGCGCCCGATGCGCCGACCGACACCGCCTCGCGCGCGGCGAAGTGCAGGCTGGCCAGCGACCCGAACAGCCCCGACAGCAGGTAGATCGCCAGGAACTGCAGGTTGCCGTAGAAGCGCTCGGCGATCGCGCCCGTGTTCCACAGCGCCCACATGTTGAAGCCGAGATGGATCGCCCCGGCGTGCAGGAAGGTCGCGGCGAGCAGCCGCCAGGGCTGCTCGAGCGTGGCAGGCAGCAGGTTGCCGCCCCAGGCCAGCAGCTCGATCGGCCGGGGCATGAGCAGGCTCATCCCGCTGGCGACGTTGGCCAGCCAGACCGCGACGTTGGCGGCGACGAGCGCGACCGTGACCCAGGCGCGCGGCGTGGCGCGAACCAGCCGCTCGACGAACTCGTCAGTCACCCGCGTCGCCGGCGCTGCCGCCGCCGTTGCCGCCGCCGGCGGGGGCCTCGCCGCCGATGCCCGACCACAGGTCGGGCCCGGGGCCGCCGGGCATCGCGAGTCCGAAGTGGCGCCAGGCCGCGGTCGTCGCGACGCGCCCGCGCGGCGTGCGCTGCAGGAAGCCCTGCTGGATCAGGTAGGGCTCGAGCACGTCCTCGATCGTGTCGCGCTCCTCGCCGATGGCCGCGGCGAGGTTGTCCAGGCCGACCGGGCCGCCCGAGAACTTCTCGATCACCGCCAGAAGCAGCTTGCGGTCCATCACATCGAAGCCGATCGGGTCGACGTCGAGCATGCGCAGCGCCGCATCGGCGATCGCCGCGTCGATGCGGCCCTGCGCCTTGACCTCGGCGTAGTCGCGCACCCGCCTGAGCAGCCGGTTGGCGATCCGCGGCGTGCCGCGCGAGCGGCGGGCGATCTCGCGGGCGCCGTCGTCGGTGGTGGGGGCGCCCAGCAGCTGCGCCGAGCGGGCGACGATGCGGGCGAGGTCGTCGACGTCGTAGAACTCGAGCCGCGCGACGATGCCGAAGCGGTCGCGCAGCGGGTTCGTCAGCATGCCGGCCCGGGTCGTGGCGCCGATCAGCGTGAACGGCTGCAGGTCGAGCTTGATCGAACGCGCAGCCGGCCCTTCGCCGATCATGATGTCGATCTGGAAGTCCTCGAGCGCCGGGTACAGGATCTCCTCGACGATCGGCGAGAGCCGGTGGATCTCGTCGATGAACAGCACGTCGTTGCGGTCGAGGTTGGTGAGGATCGCGGCGAGGTCGCCCGGGCGCTCGAGCACCGGGCCCGAGGTCTGGCGCAGGTTCACGCCCATCTCGGCGGCGACGATGTGCGCGAGCGTGGTCTTGCCCAGCCCCGGCGGGCCGAACAGCAGCAGGTGGTCGAGCGCCTCGCCGCGGCCGCGCGCGGCCGCGATGAAGATCTCGAGCTGTTCGCGGATCTTCGGCTGGCCGACGTAGTCGGCCAGCCGGCGCGGGCGCAGTGCGCGCTCGACGGCCTCCTCGGCGGGCGAGGCCGCGGCGGCGGCGATCAGGCGATCGTGCTCGATCATGACTTCGCCAGCAGCTTCAGCGCCTGCTTGATGCCGTCGGAGACGGCGGTGCCCGCCGGCAGCTGGCGGATCGCCGCGGTGGCCTCGCGCTCGGAATAGCCGAGCGCGAGCAGCGCGTGCAGCACGTCGATGCCGGCGTCGGCCTCGGCCGGGCGGCCGGCCGCGCCGACCTCGGGCGCGAGCTTGCCCTTCAGCTCGAGCAGCAGCCGCTCGGCGGTCTTCTTGCCGATGCCAGGGACCTTCTGAAGCCGGCCCGATTCCTGCATCGCCACCGATTGCGCGAGGTCGGCCACCGACATCCCGGAGAGCACCGACAGCGCCGTGCGCGGGCCCACCCCCGAGATGCGAATCAGCAGCCTGAACGCGTCGCGCTCGTCGGCGCGCAGGAAGCCGTAGAGCAGGTGCGCGTCCTCGCGAACGACCTGCTGGACCAGCAGCGTGACGCGCTCGCCCGGCGCCGGCAGGTCGTAGAACGTGCTCATCGGCACGTCGACCTCGTAGCCGACGCCGCACACGTCGACGAGCAGGGTGGGCGGTCGCTTGTCGAGCAGGGTTCCGTGCAGTCGGCCGATCATCCGCGGATCTTACCGGAGCCGGCCGCCTCGCATTGCGCTGCCGCCGGCGGCACTGGTCATCGTTGCCGCATGCGCGTGGCAGATCGCGCAGGCCAGCGCGTCGGCCGCGTCGGTCGAGGGCACGCCGGGCAGGCGCAGCAGGTGCTGCACCATCGCCTGGACCTGCGACTTGGCCGCGCGTCCGTAGCCCACCACCGCCTGCTTGACCTGCAGCGCGGTGTACTCGTGCACTGCCAACCCGTGCGCGACCAGCGTGGTGATCGCCGCGCCGCGCGCCTGGCCGAGCAGCAGCGTCGACTGCGGATTGACGTTGACGAAGACGATCTCGGCGACCGCGATCTCGGGGCGGTATTCGGCGATCACCTCGGAGACGCCATCGTGGATCGACTTCAGCCGTGGCGGCAGCGCGCCCGGCGGGATGCGGATCACGCCGCTGGCAACGTAGCGCAGTGCGCGGCCCTGCACGTCGATGACGCCGAAGCCGGTCAGGCGCAAGCCCGGGTCGATGCCGAGGATGCGCACCGTGCTCGCCTAGTGCCGGAAATGTCGTACGCCGGTGAACACCATCGCGATGCCGCGCTCGTCCGCTGCGGCGATGACCTCTTCGTCGCGCACCGAGCCGCCGGGCTGGATCACCGCGGTCGCGCCGACGTCGGCCACCACGTCGAGCCCGTCGCGGAACGGGAAGAACGCGTCGGAGGCGACGACCGAGCCCGCGAGCTGCAGCCCGGCGTTGGCCGCCTTGATCGACGCGATGCGCGCCGAGTCGATGCGGCTCATCTGCCCGGCGCCGACGCCCAGCGTCATGCC
>CALMSQ010000546.1:0-1801 GCA_937872345.1 uncultured Burkholderiales bacterium
CAGCCGTTCATGTGGGGCTTCGCGTGCTACCAGTTCGCGATGCTGGGCGTGGTCGAGGCCACCGTGGAGAGCGACGACGAGAAAAACCGCCTCTGTTCGCCGATCGCCTACTGGGACGTGAACACCGACTACCTGACGGCGTTCCTGGCGACGCTCGCGAACGAGCGGGCCCGGGCGGCCTATCCGGCGCTCGCGAGCTGGGCGAAGGAGACGCGGCTCAATCCGCTCGGCGGGATGGGGCTCCATCGCGATGTGCCGAGCGTGGTCGAGGCGCGGGAACGCATCAAGCGCTTCGGGGCCGCGGCGGTGGGCAACGTGGTGAAGCTCCTCGGGCAGGGCGCCGCGTAGCCGATCGGCGCCACGGTCAGTGGCCTGGTCTACGACTTCTCCACCGACCGTGCGAAGCGCGACCTGGGCTGGTCGCCGAGGGGCCCCTTCGAGCAGAGCCTGCGTGATACGCTGGGCTGGAGCCCGTGGTCGGGGGCGTGCCGCCGGAGGTCTTCTTCGCGCCATCTTTCGACGGGGCGACTCCGCGCGGCAAGGTCGTGTTCCACGACGCATTCAAGGCCGATCACTGACCAATCGGGGGAACGGGATCGTGACTCTGCAACTCTGGCTGCTGGCGATCACGTTCGTCGTCCTGGCCACGCCGAACGCGACGCTGTATGCGGTCTTCGCTGGTGCCGCGAGGCGCATGCTCGCATCGCGTCGCGCACAGCGCCGCTTCAACCTCGTCGGCGGTTCGCTGCCGGGTGGAGCGGACCTGTGGGCGCTGTTGGCCCGCCGCGCCGCATGAGGGCCGCCTCGTACGCCGGCCTCGCGATGCGCACGGGCTCCGGGCAGCGGCGCGGCGGCTGACGCGGCGCGATCGAGGGACTCGCAGTGGAATCGACATACGCCGTCCATCAGGGCATCGTCATCATGGTGCTCGACCGGCCGAAGCGCGGCAATGCGTTGTCGGCCGAATTCGTCGAATCCCTGCTCGAAGGGGTCGAGCGTGCCTGCGCCGACGTCTCGGCGCACACGCTGGTGCTGCGCGCGCAGGGCCGGCACTTCTGCACGGGCTTCGACCTGTCGGATCTCGACGCGCAGACCGACGCGACGCTTCTGCATCGCTTCGTGCGCATCGAGACGCTGCTCGACGCGCTGTGGCGCGCGCCGCTGCGCACCGTCGCGATCGCGCAGGGGCGCGTGATGGGCGCGGGCGCCGACCTCTTCGCCGCCTGCGACCGGCGGATGCTGGCACCGGGCGCCAGCCTGCGCTTTCCCGGCGCGGGCTTCGGCATCGTGCTGGGCACCCGCCGGCTGGCCGCGCGCGTCGGCGACGCTACCGCGCTTCAGTGGGTCTCCGAGGGGACGGCGGTCGACGCGCGCGCGGCGCTCGACGCCGGGCTGGCGACCGCCGTCCTCGAGCACGATCTGCCGCAGGACGAGCCCGCCGCCGCCGCCGCAGCAGCGGCGACCGCGCTCGCGGCGATCCCGCTGCCCTCGGTCGATCGCAGTACCTTCGCCGCATTGCGTGCTGCGATCGGCGACGACGGCGCCGATGCCGACCTCGCTGCGCTGGTGCGCTCGGCGGCCCGGCCCGGCCTCAAGGCGCGGCTGCTCGCGTACCGCGACCGGCAACTCGCGGCACGGCCGCGCTGATTCTCCAGGCGATTCGCGATGTTCCCCACCACCGTCGCCGGCAGCCTCCCGAAGCCAGGCTGGCTCGCCGAAACCGACAAGCTGTGGCCCGCGTGGAAGCAGCAGGGCGAGGCGCTCGCCGAAGCCAAGCGCGACGCCACCGTGCTGTGGCTGA
>CALMSQ010000547.1:0-3091 GCA_937872345.1 uncultured Burkholderiales bacterium
CGCGAGCCCGACAGCTTCGCCGCGGTCTCGAAGTCGAGACCGAGCGGCGCGCCGACGTCGACGTGGTCGCGCGGGGCAAAGGCAGGCGGCTTCGGGTCGGGGCCGTCGGGCCCCCAGCGGCGCACCTCGCGATTGCCGCGCTCGTCGCGGCCCTCCGGCACGGTCTCGTGCGGAAGGTTCGGCACCTGCAGCAGCCACTCGTGCAACCGGGCCTGCACCGCTTCGTTCTCCTCGGCGGCGACCTTCAGCGCGTCGCCGAGCCCGCCGACCTCGGCCAGCACCGCCGACGCGTCTTCGCCGCGCGACTTCAACTGGCCGATCGTCTTCGACAGCGCATTGCGGCGCGCCTGCAGTTCCTCGGCGCGCACCTGCAGCGCCTTGCGCTCGGACTCCAGCGCGCGAAACGCGTCGAGGTCGAGCGCGTAGCCCCGAAGCGCCAGGCGCGCGGCGACGGTGTCGGGATCCTTGCGGAGCTGGGCGAGATCGAGCATGGGGCGCGGGCGGGCGAAGGTGCCGGGAAGCGAAGAGGGACGAGTGTACCAAGCCGCCTCGCCCGCCCCTGCCTCGCCCGCGCCCCGGCGCGTCAGCGCGTCGCGGGCGGATGCACGAACGTCGCCACGACGCGGTCGGGCGCCGACTCGCGGTTCTGCAGCATCGCGATCGCGAGCCAGCCGGCCGGCGCAGCCGCCGCCGCGTACTGCAGCCGCCAGCTATCGGTCGTCGGCTGCGTGTACCAGGTCGACTGCACCGCCCCGAAAGCCGGCACACCGGGCGCGAGCGCAGCGCGCGAGGCGGCCGCGCGCCGCGCGGTGTCGAGGTCGTAGGTGTCGTGCGTCCAAGCGGCGATGACGTCCTGCGCGCCACTCGCCAGCGCGAACGACGTGCGGTCGCGGTAGACCGCGTCGATCGCGAAGTCGGACGCGTCGAGCACGGACCCGTCGCCGCCCACCCGCCGTCCGAGCAACTGCGTCTGCATGGCCGTGCGGGACAGCCAGCCGACCGCGAAGCCATCCGGATGCGCGGCGACACGTGCGCCGAGATTGTCGCTGCCCCCCGCAGGCAACGGCTGCCAGCCGATGTCCAGCAACGCGCCGGTTACGCCGTCGGCAATGCGGTAGCTCACCTGGCTTCCCGAGGTGCGCGCGATCATGAACCGGCCAGCGGACCACGCCACCGACAGGTCGGTTGCACCGGTGCCGCTGACGGCGTCGAGGTCGACGATCGGCGACGCGACCGTGCCGGTACGGTCGACCATCGCAGCCTCGATCACGTGCGCCGACAGCGTGCCGTCGTAGCGCTGCCAGGCGACCAGCAGGCTCGAGCCGTTGCTGGCCGCACCGATCAGCGACACCGACGACGAGCCCGGCACGACGACGGTGCCGGCCGCCGGCCCCAGCACCCCGCCGCCGGGCGCCACCCGTTGCACGACCAGCGCGCCGTCGGACGGCTGCGACCAGAACACCTGGTACGCTTCGCCGTCGTACGCGGCCGCAGTATGCAGCTGCAGGTATGTCTCCGGGCCTGCGGTGAACACGGTGCCGCTCCACACGCTGCTGCCGTCGGCCGCGAGGATCGCGCCGGCCACCGACGGCGACGAGGCGCCGGCCGAGCGCGACACCACGAACACGTTGCTGCCGTCGGTGGCGATCGAGGGAATCCCGGCCGGATTCGAGTCGGCTGCGCCCAGGGCGTCGAGCGCGACGAAGCCGGGCACGATGCCCGCCTTGACTGCCGCCAGCGACACGCCCGACAGTTCCTCGTAGGCGACGTAGCGGTCCGGGTCGACGTACTCGCGCCGGATCGGGCCGACGCCTGGCGCGTACCAGGTGGTCAGCGTCGACGTCGCGGTTCCGCTCGAGCCAAGGCCGCTCAGCGTGATCGTCGCGCGGATCTCGGTGCGCGCGCGCACCACATTCGAGAAGCTGCCCGCGGGCACCGCCCGCGAGGCTTCGGCGCCGACGGTGGTCGTGATCGTGAGCTGCAGCGTCTCGGGAAGCGCGTCGTTGTCGTAACTGCTCGCCGGAAAACTCACCGTCTCGTCGAGCACCGTCGTCGCGGCCCCGTCGAGCAGCGGCGCCGGCAGTTCCACGAAGCTTTCACCGATCGGCGTGCCGGTGCTCGGATCGAACGCGCCGAAGTCGTAGATCGCGCGCCCGTCGAAATAACGCAGTTCGACACCCTCCAGGCCGTCGACCAGCGAGCTGCTCTGGTTGAACTCGACGACCGAATTGCCGTCGATCACGGTCTTCGTGCCGACCGTCACGAGGTTGACCCGACCGCTCAAAGCCCCAGGGCGGTTGTCGGTCTGCACGAACGCCCAGCGCCCGGTCGCCTCGTCGTTCCAGTAGGCGCTGGCGGTGTCGGCGATCACAGTCGCCGCCGTGCCGCCCCCTCCGCCACCTCCGCATCCGAAGAGCAACAGCGCGGCGCCCGCCGCGGCCAACGCGCGCAAAGTCCTGATCGACCCCATGAAGTCACCTGCCAATCGAGCCTTGGCCGCGCGACGCGCGCGGCCCGCTCGCCATTGGGCCGGGCCGGCGCGCCGGCCGGTTTGACGGCGCGCAAGAGGCCCTCGCTTTGGCTACCGGCCGGACTCTCCGTCCGTCGCGCCGGTGTCGCGCGCGCGCAGCCAGGCCAGCTTCTCGCGGATCTTCGCCTCGAGCCCACGATCGACCGGCTCGTAGAAAGGAGCCGGCTCGATGCCGTCGGGAAAGTAGCGCTCGCCGGCGGCGTAGCCGCCTTCCTCGTCGTGCGCGTAGCGGTAGCCCTTGCCGTAGCCGAGCCCCTTCATCAGGCGGGTCGGCGCGTTGCGCAGGTGCATCGGAACCGGCGCCGAGCCGTGCTCCTGCACGAAGGCGCGCGCGCGGTTCCAGGCGACGTAGACGGCGTTCGATTTGGCCGCGCAGGCGAGATAGACGACCGCCTGCGCCAGCGCGAGCTCGCCCTCGGGCGAGCCCAGGCGCTCGTAGACCTCGGCGGCGTCGAGCGCCAGCGCCAGCCCCCGCGGGTCGGCAAGCCCGATGTCCTCGTTGGCCATGCGCACGATGCGCCGGGCCAGGTAGCGCGGATCGGCGCCGCCGTCGATCATCCG
>CALMSQ010000548.1:0-4172 GCA_937872345.1 uncultured Burkholderiales bacterium
AATGCCAACGACCTACGACCCCGCCGCACACGGATGGACGGCCTTCCCGGACGAAGGCTTCATCGACCACGTCGGCCCGATCTGGACGAAGCATGACGCAGGCGGGTCGCGGTTCGGCTTCGTCGCCGACCGGCACCACGCGAACCTGATCGGCGTCGTGCAGGGCGGGATGCTGATGACCTTCGGCGACCGCGCGCTCGGGTTGCGGGCCTGGGAGGCAGCGGGCGGCGCGCCCTGCGTCACGGTGCAGTTCGACATGCTGTTCCTCTCGTCGGGCCGAATCGGCGAATTCATCGAGCTGGAACCCGAACTCGTCCGGCAGACATCGTCCCTCCTGTTCCTTCGCGGCGTGCTCACCGCCGGCGACCGACCCGTGGCCACCGCCAGCGGCGTCTGGAAGATCCTGAAACCACGGCAATAGCCGACCCAGGGGCCGATCGGCCCACGCCTTGACGCGCCCGATTCAATATCTCAAAATCCGTTTCAGCCCGCTGAATTCAACAGATGTCACGCGTCCGTACCGCCGACCGCACGCTCGCGATCTTCGAAGCCTTCGAAGCCGCGTGCCGTCCCATGCTGCTCAGCGAACTCGCTCAACGGGCGCGCGTGCCGGTCAGCAGTTGCCACGGACTGGTGCAGACCTTGCTCGAGCGCGGCTATCTCTATTCGCTCGGGCGCCGCAAGGACATCTACCCGACGCGGCGCCTGCTCGACGCCGCGCAGAGAATCGTCCGCCACGACCCCCTGCTCGAGCGCATCGAACCCGTGTTGCACGACCTGCGCGACCGCACTCGAGAGACGATCATCCTCGGCAAGCGTCAGGGCGACGCGGTGCTCTACCTCGAGGTCGTGCCGGGGCTGCACACGGTGCGCTATACGGCGAACCCCGGGGAGTTCAAGCCGCTTCACTCCAGTTCGATCGGAAAGGCGTTGCTCGGAAGCTTGCCCGCCGAGGCGCTCGCCGAGTGGCTGCGCGCGCATCGTCTGCCCGCGGTCACCAGCCGGACGCTCGTCGACCCGGAGCGCTTGCGGGCCGACCTCGTGCACAGCCATCGACGCGGCTACTACATGACCGAAGGCGAGAACGTCTCCGACGTGACGGCACTGGCGGTTTCGCTATCGGTCCACGGCGAAACCCTCGGCCTCGCGATCGCCGGCCCCACCCACCGGATGGGCGAGCAGGTAGAGCAACACGCGGCACACCTGCTCGAAGCCCGGCGCACCATCGAGAAGATCTTCGAACGATGACGCAAGCCGAACACCTGCGGGTCGAAGTCGTGGACAGCGTCCTGCGCGTCCGCATCGATCGTCCCGAGAAGCGCAATCCGCTCAGCCGCGCCGTACTCGGCGAACTCGGTCGGGTCTTCCGCGAATACGCGACGGACGCATCGCTGCGTGCGGCCGTCGTCACCGGCGCGGGCGACAAGAGCTTTGCGGCCGGTGGCGACCTGAAGGAGTTTTCCGCGTTCCGCAGCGACGAGGACGCCGATGCACTCTTCGGGCACGCCAACGATGCGCTCGCCGCGATCCGGCGTTTCCCGGTCCCGGTGGTCGCCGCCCTGAACGGCATGGCGATCGGGGGCGGCGCGGAGCTGGCGGTGGCCTGCGACTTCCGCGTCGCGGCGGCGCACGCAACGATCGGATTCGTGCAGGGGCGCCTGAACATCTCCACCGGCTTCGGCGGCGGCACCGACCTGGTCCAGCTGGTCGGCCCGCGCATGGCGCTGTCGCTGCTGATCGGCGCGCAGGTGTTCGACGCGGCCGACGCGAAGCGGATCGGGCTCGTCGACGAGGTGACGGGCGACTCGGAACCACTCGACGACTGCGTGGAGCGTTTCCTGGCGCCGATGCGCGCCCAGGCGCCCCAGGTGCTGCGCGCCTTCAAGGCGATCGCGTCGAGCGGGCGCCAGGGGCTGCCGCGCGTCGAGCGAGAGCATGAGGAGCGCGCCGCCTTCGTCCGCACCTGGACGCACCCCGATCACTGGGCAGCCGCCGAGCGCGTACTGGCCCGCATGGCACGAGGCACCGCATGAACGACACGAAGCGCACCGGTACGTCCGGCGCCAATCCCCAGGCCCCCTCGCCGTTCGTCCGCTCCGGCATCGAAGCGCCGGTCGTCGCGACCGCCGACACGCCACGGACGCGCGACCCCGGCCTTCCGGGGCAGTACCCGTTCACCCGCGGCATCTTCGCCGACGGTTTCCGGGGCCGGATGTGGACGATGCGCCAGTACTCGGGCTTCGGCACGCCGGAGGAGTCGAACGAGCGCTACCGCTTCCTGCTCGATCGCGGCCAGACCGGCTTGTCGATCGCACTGGACCTGCCGACGCAGTGCGGCCTGGATCCGGACGACCCGATGGCGCGCCCCGAAATCGGCAAGGTCGGCGTATCGCTCTCGAACCTTTCGGAGATGGAGATCCTGTTCAAGGGGATCGACCTGTCGAAGATCTCGACATCGTTCACGATCAACGGAACGGCTGCAATCATCTATGCGATGTACATCGCCTGCGCCGACCGCAATGGCGTGCCGCGCGAGAAGCTGACCGGCACGATCCAGAACGACATCCTGAAGGAATACGTCGCGCGCGGCACCTGGATCTTCCCGGTGCAGCCCTCGATGCGGCTGATCTCCGACACGATCCTGTTCGGCAACCGCGAGACACCGCGCTTCAACACGATCTCGATCGCGGGCGCGCACATGCGCGACGCAGGCTGCACCGCGGCCGAGGAAATGGCGTTCACGCTGTCCAACGGACTCGCCTACGTCGACGAGCTGCTGCGCCGCGGAGGCCGCGCGGACGACTTCGCCAAGCGGCTTTCGTTCTTCTTCTACGTGCACATGGACCTGTTCGAGGAGGTCGCGAAATTCCGGGCTGGCCGTCGCGTCTGGGCCCGGCTGCTGCGGGACCGCTATTCCGTCACCGATCCGAAGGCGCAGATGTTCCGCTTCGGCGTGGTCTGCGGCGGCTCGTCACTCGTGGCGCCGCAGCCCTACAACAACGTGATCCGGGTGTCGATCGAAGCAATGGCCGCGGTGCTGGGCGGCGCGCAGTCGATCTTCACATGCGCCTACGACGAGCCGTTCCAGATCCCCACCGAGTTCTCCGCCGAACTCGCATTGCGCACCCAGCAGATCGTCGCGCACGAGAGCGGCATCGCGCGCACGGTCGATCCGCTCGGCGGCAGCTACTACACCGAGCACCTGACCGACGAGATGGAGCAGCGGATCGACACGCTGATGAAGGAAGTCGAGGACTATGGAGGGGCGATCAAGGCGATCGAGGACGGCTGGATGCAGCAGCGCATCGCCCACCGCGCCCACGAGAGGAAGCAGCAACTCGACAGCGGCGAGTTGCCGGTGGTTGGCCTGAACTGCTTCCGGCGCGACGACCAGCCGACCTCGCCCGGCGAGGTCTTTCACCTCGACCCGCAGGTCAGCCGCCGCGTACTGGAGAAGTTCGAGGCCATCCGCGATCGCCGCGACGCCGGCGCCGTGGCGCGTTCGCTCGACCGCCTCGAACACGCCGCCGCGCAGGACGGCGAGAACCTGATGCCCTACCTGATCGAATGCTGTCATGCCTACGCCACGGTGGGCGAGATGGTTTCCCGCCTGAAGGCCCGATGGGGCGAGTTCCAGGAGCCGGTGCGCCTATGACAACGACGTCCGCCAAGCCGCCATCGCTGCGCGGCAAGCGAATCCTGATCGCGAAGCCCGGGCTCGACGGCCACGACGTCGGCGCCAAGATCGTCGCGCTCGCCCTTCGCGATGCCGGCGCCGACGTGATCTACACGGGCCTGCGCAAGGCACCTGGCTTCATCGCGCACGTCGCCGTCGACGAGGACGTCGACGCGGTGGGGCTGTCGATCCTCTCGGGCAGCCACAACGAACTCGTCGCCCAGACCCTCGAGCAGTTGCGCGCGCTCGACGCCGGCGACATTCCGGTGTTCGTCGGGGGCACGATCCCCGAGAACGACCGGGACGCTCTGCGCGCACAGGGAGTGCGCGGCGTGTACACCAGCGACATTCCGCTCGAAGAAGTCATCGCCAGCGTCGCGCAACTGCTGTCATGAGCCTGCCCCTCTCCGGAAAGCGGATCATCGAAGTCGGCCACATGCTGATGGGGCCGTACTGCGGGATGCTGCTCGCCGACATGGGGGCCGAGGTCGTCAAG
>CALMSQ010000549.1:0-2869 GCA_937872345.1 uncultured Burkholderiales bacterium
GACATCGCGCACCGGCTCTACGGCGGCGATCGCCAGACGCGCATCGAGCAGGAAATCGTCCTCGGCGTGGGCGGCGTTCGCGCGCTCGCCGCGCTCGGCCTCGCACCGACCGTCTGGCACATCAACGAGGGGCACGCGGCGTTCCTCGTGCTCGAGCGCACGCGGATGCTGGTCGCGGGCGGCCTCGACTTCGCCAGCGCGCTCGAGGCCGCCGCGGTCAACACCGTCTTCACCACGCACACCGCAGTGCCGGCCGGCCACGATCACTTCGCCGAGGACATGTTCCGGCGCTATTTCGACGACTGGGCGCCGCAGCTCGGCATCGCCCCCGAGCAGCTGCTCGAGCTCGGGCGCACGTCGGGCAGCCCCGACTTCAACATGACCGCGCTGGCCATCCGCGGCTCGCGATTCCAGAACGGCGTCTCGGCGATTCACGGCGGCGTGTCCTCGCGCATCTGCGCCAACCTGTGGCCGCAGATCGATCCGCAGGACAATCCAGTGGGGCACGTCACCAACGGCGTGCACGTGCCCACCTTCCTCGCGCCCGTCTGGTACGACCTGTTCGATCGCCACCTCGGCTACGGCTGGGAACAACGACTCACCGAGCCCGACTGCTGGGAGGGCATCCACGCGATTCCCGACCAGCAGTTCTGGGCGGTGCGCCAGGCGCTGAAGTCGCAGCTGTTCCACCTGCTGCGCGATCGGCTCGCCGAGCAGCACGCGCGCAACCACGGGTCGGCCGCCCACCTCGACCGCGTGCTTCGACTGGCCGACCCTGCCAACCCGCGCGCGCTCACCATCGGCTTCGCGCGGCGCTTCGCGACCTACAAGCGCGCGACGCTGCTGTTCGACAACCTGCAGTGGCTGCGCGATATCGTCTGCAACGCGCAGCGCCCCGTCATCTTCGTGTTCGCGGGCAAGGCGCACCCGGCCGACCAGCCCGGCCAGGAGCTGATCCGCCGAATCGCCGAAGTGGCGAAGATGCCCGAGTTCGAGAGCCGCATCCTGCTCGTCGAGGGGTACGACCTGCGGCTCGCGCGGCGCATGGTCTCGGGCGTCGACGTCTGGCTGAACAATCCGATCTACCCGCTCGAAGCGTCCGGCACGTCGGGGATCAAGGCCGCGATGAACGGCGTGATCAACCTGTCGATCCTCGACGGCTGGTGGAGCGAAGGCTACGACGGGCGCAACGGCTGGGCGATCAAGCCCGTGGCCGACCCGGACCCGGCACGCCGCGATCGCGAGGAGGCGCGCGCGCTCTACGAGATCCTGCAGGATGCGGTCGTCCCGCTGTTCTACGACGTCGGCCCGCACGGGCTGTCGCCGGGCTGGGTCGCGATGGCCAAGCACTCGATGCTGTCGCTGCTGCCGCGCTTCAACACCGAGCGGATGCTGGGCGAATACATCGAGCGCTACTACCGGCCGGCGGCCGGGCAATGGCATCGCCACGCACAGGCCGGCTTCGCGCCGACACGCGAGCTGACGCAGTGGAAGGGCCGCGTGCGCGAGCACTGGGACCGCGTGCGCGCCCGCCGCCTCGACCACTCGCCGCCGCGCATCCGCTTCGGCGAGTCGCTGCGCTTCGAGCTCGGTGTCGACATCGACGGGCTCGACCCGGCCGACGTGCGCGTCGAGCTGCTGCTCGGGCGGCCCAACGACGCCGGCTCCACGCACCGGCACGAGCGCCACGAGATGCGCTGCGAGCGCCGCCTGGACGGCGACGAGCGACTCTACTCGATCGAGATCCAGCCGGGCATGTGCGGCAAGGTCGACTACCGCTTTCGCGTCTATCCGCATCACCCGCTGCTCACGCATCCGTACGAGATGGGCATGATGCTGTGGCTCTGAGCGACGCGACGCGGCTGCGCATCCTGTTCGCGACGCCCGAGCTCGCTCCCTGGGTCAAGACCGGCGGGCTCGGCGACGTCAGCGCCGCGCTACCGGCGGCGCTCGCCGAAGCGGGGCTCGAGGTCCGCGTGCTGGTGCCCGGCTACCCCGCTCTGCTCGCTGCGTTCGCGCAACGCCTGACGCTCGTGCAGCTGGAGCGGCCGGGCGGGCAGTTGCTGCCGGCGGCGATCTCGCAGGTGGCGCTGCGGCCAGGCCTGGAACTGCTGCTGCTCGAGTGCCCGGCCTGCTACGAGCGGCACGGCGGCCCCTATCAGGACCGCACCGGGCGCGACTGGGCCGACAACGCACTGCGCTTCGGCCTGCTGTCGAAGGTCGCCGCGCTGCTTGCCAGCCGCGACACGCCGCTCGACTGGCGCCCCCACGTCCTGCACTGCAACGACTGGCAGACCGCGCTCGCGCCGGCCTACCTGCGCTACCGGCACCCGGCCGCGGCGGCCAGCGTGACGACGATCCACAATCTGGCGTTCCAGGGACTCTTCCCCGTCACGAGGCTCGAAGCGCTCGACCTGCCCGCGAGCGCGATGGCGATCGACGGCGTCGAGTTCCACGGCCGCGTCTCGTTCCTGAAGGCGGGCCTGCAGCACAGCGACCGGCTGACCACGGTGAGTCCCACCTACGCCCGCGAAATCTGCGAGCCCGAGCACGGCTTCGGGCTCGACGGCCTGCTGCGCTACCGGCGCGATCGCCGCAGCGGCGATCTGGCCGGCATCCTGAACGGCATCGACACCCGCGAATGGGATCCGGCGACCGACCGCTCGATCGCCGCCCGATACAACAGCCGCTCGCTTGCCCTGAAACAGCTCAATCGCGCCGCGCTGGGCGAGCGGCTCGGCCTCGATCTCGCCGCGGACACGCCGCTGCTCGGGATGATCTCGCGCATCACGCTCCAGAAGGGCGCCGACCTGGTGATCGAGGCCGCGCCGACGCTCGTGGCGCGCGGCGCGCGGCTGGCCGTCCTCGG
>CALMSQ010000550.1:0-3760 GCA_937872345.1 uncultured Burkholderiales bacterium
GCCAACCTGCGCTGGGCGGCCAGGCGCCTCGCCCGCGAGGGCATCACCGCGCTGATCGAGCCGATCAACACGCGCGACGTGCCCGGCTACCTGCTCAACACGCAGGCCGACGCGCACGCGATCGTGGCCGAAGTCGGCGAGTCCAACCTCCAGGTCCAGATGGACCTCTATCACTGCCAGATCGTCGAGGGCGACGTCGCGACGAAGATCCGCCGCTACCTGGCCGGCGTGGGCCACATGCAGATCGCGGGTGTCCCCGAGCGCCACGAGCCGGACACCGGCGAGTTGAACTACCCGTACCTGCTCGCGCTCGTCGACGAACTGGGCTACGAGGGCTGGATCGGCTGCGAATACCGGCCGCGCGGCGCAACCCGCGACGGGCTCGGCTGGATGTCGCGCTGGCGGTAGACCGCCCGCACGCCGCGGTCCGGCGCGGCGCCGTCGCGCGCCGGAACGGCCCGGCGATCAGGCAAAATAGCGGTTTTGCCGGGGCACCCCCGATGGCGGCCGTCTATCACTCGACCCTGCATTCGCTGCCGCTGCTGTCGCGCGGCAAGGTGCGCGACAACTACGCGGTCGGCGACGACCGCCTGCTGATCGTCACCACCGACCGGTTGTCGGCGTTCGACGTGATCATGGCCGACCCGATTCCCGACAAGGGCAGGGTGCTCAACCAGATGGCCCTGTTCTGGTTCGATCGGCTCGCCGACGTCGTGCCGAATCACCTGACCGGCGTCGATCCCGAGTCGGTGGTCGCGGCCGACGAGCGCGAGCAGGTGCGCGGCCGCTCGATGGTCGTCAAGCGCCTGAAGCCGATCCTCGTCGAAGCGGTCGTGCGCGGCTACCTGATCGGCTCCGGCTGGAAAGACTACGTCGCGAGCGGCGCGGTCTGCGGCATCGCGCTGCCGCCGGGCCTGCAGATGGCCGACCGATTGCCCGAGCCGATCTTCACGCCGGCAGCCAAGGCGGAACTCGGCGAGCACGACGAGAACATCGACTTCGACGAGATGGCCGCGCGGATCGGCGCCCCGCTGGCGGAGCGCATCCGCGCGATCAGCCTCGAGCTCTACCGGCGCGCGAGCGAATACGCGGCCACCCGCGGCATCATCATCGCCGACACCAAGTTCGAGTTCGGCCTCGACGCGCAGGGCACGCTTCACCTGATGGACGAGGTGTTGACCGCCGACTCGTCGCGCTTCTGGCCCGCCGACGAGTGGCGGCCCGGCATTTCGCCGCCGTCGTTCGACAAGCAGTTCGTGCGCGACTACCTCGAGACCGTGCCGGGCTGGAACAAGCGCCCGCCGCCGCCGCCGCTGCCGCGCGAGGTGATCGAGCAGACGGCCGCGAAGTATCGCGAGGCGCTGCGCCGGCTCACCGGCCAGGGACTCGCGGGCTGAGGCGGCGCGGGCCCGATGCGATGGCCGACGGAGGATCGACGATGAGCACGGCGCTGGTGGGCGTGTTGATGGGTTCGAACAGCGACTGGGAAGTGATGCAGCACGCGGTCTCGGTGCTGCGCGAGTTCCACGTGCCTTTCGAGGCGCGGGTCGTGTCGGCGCACCGGATGCCCGACGACATGTTCCGCTACGCCGAGCAGGCTCGCGAGCGCGGGCTGCGGGCGATCATCGCCGGCGCCGGCGGCGCCGCGCACTTGCCGGGCATGCTGGCGTCGAAGACGATCGTCCCGGTGCTCGGCGTGCCGGTGCCGTCGAAGTACCTGCGCGGCGAGGACTCGCTGCTGTCCATCGTACAGATGCCGCGAGGCATCCCGGTGGCCACGTTCGCGATCGGCGAGGCCGGCGCGGCCAACGCCGCGCTGTGCGCCGTGGCCATGCTGGCGGGCACCGACGCCGCGCTGGCCGATCGGCTCGCGGCGTGGCGCGCGCGCCAGACCGAGTCGGCGCGGGCCATGACGCTGCCGGGCGCGTGATGGCCGGCGCCGCGCCGAACCGGGCAGCGCACTCGCCGCGGCTGCACCGTCCGCTGCCGCCGCTGCCGCCGGGTTCGTGGCTCGGCCTGCTCGGCGGCGGCCAGCTCGGGCGCATGTTCTGCATGGCCGCACAGAGCATGGGTTATCGCGTCTGCGTGCTCGATCCCGGCGCCGACAGCCCGGCCGGCTCGGTCGCCGACCGTCACCTGAAGGCCGACTATCTCGACGAGCAGGCGCTGTGCGAGATCGCCGCGACCTGCCGCGCGACGACCACGGAGTTCGAGAACGTGCCGGCGCGCGCGCTCGAGTTCCTGGCCCTGCACGGCATCGTCAGCCCGGCCGCCGACAGCGTGGCCGTGGCGCAGGATCGCCGCGCCGAGAAGGCGTTCGTGCGCGAGTGCGGCCTCGACACTGCGCCCTACGTCGACGTCAACTCGGCCGACGACCTGCGCGCCGCCCCGGCCGACCTGTTCCCGGGCATCCTGAAGGTCGCGCGGCTCGGTTACGACGGCAAGGGGCAGGCGCGCGTGGTGTCGATCGCGCAGGCGCTCGAGGCGTTCGACCGATTCGGTGGGGTGCCCTGCGTGCTCGAGAAGCGGCTGCCGCTCGAGCTCGAGGTGTCGGTGGTGCTCGCGCGCGGCTTCGACGGCCACAGCGTGGCCTACCCGGTCGCCGAGAACGTTCACCGCGGCGGCATTCTCGCGGTCTCGACGGTTCCAGCGCGGATCTCGCAGGAGCTCGGCATGCGCGCGGTCGACGCCGCGCGCCGGATCGCCGACGCGATGGACTACGTGGGCGTGCTGTGCATCGAGTTCTTCGTGCTGGCCGACGGCAGCCTGCGCGTCAACGAGATGGCGCCGCGGCCGCACAACTCCGGCCACTACACGATCGACGCCTGCGTCACCAGCCAGTTCGAGCAGCAGGCGCGCGTGCTGGCGGGGCTGCCGCTGGGCTCGACGCACCAGCACCAGGCGGCGGTGATGCTCAACCTCCTCGGCGATTGCTGGTACCAGCCGCCGGGCGACGCGCGACCCAGCCCCGCGCCTCGCGAGCCCGACTGGACCGTCGTGCTGCGACATCCGGCCGCGAAGCTGCACCTGTACGGCAAGCGCGAGCCGCGTCCAGGCCGCAAGATGGGGCACGTGACGGTGCTGGCGGATGCGGTCGACGAGGCGGTTCGCGTGGCCGTGCAGATCGAACGCGAGCTCGGCATCGGCGGGCAGGGCGTGTCGATCCACCCCTGATCCGACAGGCGTCGCCCGTGGCCTCCAATCCGCGCCCGGCCGATGCGCAGGCGATCGACGAGGCCGCACGGCGGCTCGCCGACGGCGAGCTGGTGGCATTCCCGACCGAGACCGTCTACGGGCTGGGCGCCGACGCGGCCAGCGAGCGCGCAGTGGCCGCGGTCTACCGGCTCAAGGGACGCCCCTCCGACCACCCGCTGATCGTGCACGTGCTCGATGCCGCGCAAGCTGCATGGTGGGCGCACTGGCCGACCCGCGCGCAGCGCCTCGCCGAAGCCTTCTGGCCCGGTCCGCTGACCCTGATCCTCCCCCGCCGCGACGCGGCACCTGCCTTCGCCTGCGGCGGGCAGGCGTCGATCGGCTTGCGCGCGCCCTCGCATCCGGTCGCGCGTGCTCTGCTGGCGGCCTTCGCCGCGCGCGGCGGCCACGGCGTCGCGGCGCCGTCGGCGAACCGGTTCGGCCGCGTCAGCCCGACGCGCGCGGGGCACGTGATCGACGATCTCGGCGACGATGCGCCGCTGGTGCTCGACGGCGGGCCGTGCGAGGTGGGCGTCGAGTCGACGATCGTCGACCTGACGCGCGACCG
>CALMSQ010000551.1:0-13910 GCA_937872345.1 uncultured Burkholderiales bacterium
CGTCACAAGAGGGTTGCTCGACACGACCACTCACTTTGGCACTCGATGCCGCTGTGCGCGAGGCCCCACCTCCGATCAGATGGGGCGCGGGGAAGGGGTGGGAGGCGTCCATACCATCTCGCCCCGGGGTCGCGCGGCGAAACTCGCTTCGCGCGCTACGCGCGCTGCGCTCAGACAATCGCCGCGAGAATGATGAACGAAGCGCGCTTCGCGCGCCGACCCCGGGACTGCGCTGCTCGGCGCCGCCGACATCGCCGCGCGGGCCGTGCCCCCGGCAGCCCCCGCCCGGCCCCGCACTCGCGATCGCACCCGCCCCGCCCGCCGCTCTGGAAACGTCCGCGGTGCTCGATGCGAAGGGCGGGCACATCGCCGTCTACCGCTGGATCAGTGCCAGCGGCGTTCCGAGCGCAGGCATCATCGGTCTCCGCGAACGTCCGGACGGTGCGCGCGAGCACCACGACGTTTCCGGCAAAGGCGCGCCCGCGGCTGACGGCCCGCGCCTTTGCCCGTGCCGACCGACCGCGCCGCCTCAGCCGAGCGTCGTTGCGATCTGGTACAGGCCTTCGAGCACCAGGTTCTCGTGGTAGGTGAACTCGATGGTCAGCCGCGGGCCGAGCGTGCGCGCGGCGCCACCCGATAGGATGCAGCGCAGGTCAGGGTGGTTGCGCTTGTGCAGGAAGTAGAGCCGCTCGACCGCGCCGGCCTGCGCGTGCGCGCACCCGGACGCGATCGCGTCGACGGTCTGTCTCGGATAGTCGACGTATTCGCCCTGCGCATCGGGCAGCGTGGCGGTGTTCTGGTGCAGCGCGCGCACCATCAGGCCGAGGCCCGGCATGATGCCGCCGCCCAGGAACTGGCCGTCGGCGGTCAGCAGGTCCATCGTCGTCGCGGTCCCGCACACCACCACCAGCGCCGGGCGCTCGCCGACCAGCGCGCGGGCGCCGATCATCGCGGCCCAGCGGTCGCAACCCAGCGCCGCCGGATTCAGGTAGCCGTTCTTCACGCCGCACTGCTCGGCCCGCGACGTGATCCAGTGCGGCTCGGGCGCGTCCGGCCAGATCTCGAGCGAGCGCAGCGTGGGATTGACGACGCCGGTGCCGGCGACGTTCGAGATCACGATCGCCCCGGGAGCCGGCTGCCTGCGCCACTCCTTGGTGACCATCGAGATCTCCTCGAGCAGCACGCGCCCGAACGCCAGCATCTTGTCCTGCGCCAGTGACCGGCCCTGCGACGAAGGCGGCGAGTACGTTCCCCACTTCAGGAACGTGTTGCCGATGTCGATCAGCAGGTAGCTCATGTCGCGGCCGCCACCGGGATCTTGCCGATGCGGCTCTGCCATTCCCTGGGGCCCGTCTCGTGAACCGAGGTGCCGGCCGAGTCGACGGCGACGGTCACCGGCATGTCGCTGACCTCGAACTCGTAGATCGCCTCCATGCCGAGGTCGGCGAAGCCGAGCACGCGGGCGCTACGAATCGACTTCGAGACCAGGTAGGCTGCTCCGCCAACCGCCATCAGGTAGGCGGCCTTGTGGCGCCGGATCGCGTCGATCGCAACCGGGCCGCGCTCGGCTTTCCCGATCATCGCGAACAGTCCGGTCTGCGACAGCATCATCTCGGTGAACTTGTCCATCCGCGTCGACGTCGTCGGGCCGGCCGGGCCCACCGCCTCGTCGCGCACCGGATCGACCGGGCCCACGTAGTAGATCACGCGGCCGGCGAAGTCCACTGGCAGCTTCTCGCCGCGCGCGAGCATGTCCTGGATGCGCTTGTGGGCTGCGTCGCGCCCGGTGAGCATCCGGCCCGACAGCAGCAGCGTCTGCCCCGGCTTCCACGACGCCACTTCCTCGCGGGTGAGGGTATCCAGGTTCACGCGCCTCGAGGTCTTCACGTCCGGCGCCCAGTGCACGTCGGGCCAGGCCGACAGCGGCGGCGGCTCGCAGTAGGCCGGGCCCGAGCCGTCGAGCACGAAGTGCGCGTGCCGCGTTGCCGCGCAGTTGGGGATCATCGCCACGGGCTTGGAGGCTGCGTGGGTCGGGAACATCGCGATCTTCACGTCGAGCACCGTGGTGAGGCCGCCCAGCCCCTGGGCGCCGATGCCCAGCGCATTGACCTTCTCGTAGAGCTCGATGCGCAATTCCTCGACCTTGTTCGACGGCCCGCGGGCGAGCAGGTCGAACATGTCGATCGGCTCCATCAGCGACTCCTTGGCCATCAGCATCGCCTTCTCGGCGGTGCCGCCGATGCCGATGCCCAGCATGCCGGGCGGGCACCAGCCTGCGCCCATCGTGGGAACGGTCTTCAGTACCCAGTCGACGACCGAGTCCGACGGGTTCAGCATGGCCAGCTTGGACTTGTTCTCCGAGCCGCCGCCCTTGGCGGCCACCGTCACCTCGACGGTGTCGCCCGGAACCAGCTCGACGTTGACCACGGCTGGCGTGTTGTCGCGGGTGTTGCGGCGCTCGAACTGCGGGTCGGCGACGACCGACGCGCGCAGTGTGTTGGACGGGTCCAGGTAGCCGCGG
Organism: uncultured Burkholderiales bacterium; assembly: GCA_937872345.1. GTDB lineage: Bacteria > Pseudomonadota > Gammaproteobacteria > Burkholderiales > Burkholderiaceae_E > Zeimonas. Next base: position 2,522 of record CALMSQ010000551.1, read on the forward strand.
CGCACGCCCTCGTTCACGGCGTCGGCCAGCGATCCGCCGAAGCCCTCGAAGCGCGCGCCCATGCCGACCTTCAGGAACACGTTGACGATGCCGGTGTCCTGGCACAGCGGCCGGTGGCCCTCGGCGCACATCCGGGAATTGGTCAGGATCTGGGCGATCGCGTCCTTCGCGGCCGCGCTCTGCTCGCCCTGGTAGGCGCGGGCCAAGTGCTCGATGTAGTCGCGCGGATGGTAATAGCTGATGAATTGCAGTGCAGCAGCCACCGATTCGATCAGATCGTCCTGCCTGATGACGGCCATGGCGTGTCCTCGTTGGAATCGGGCGTCGATTCTAGCGGAACGTGGATATGGCGCCCTCACGGCCCCCGTGGGGACTATCCTATTGCAGCGCATCAAGCGCGAGGGGCGGCGCAGCGAGCCTGGCCATGGCCGGCAGGCGTAAGCGAGTCGTAAGGCATCGCTCGTAATGTGCCCGCAGTCTGAAAAGGCAGGAAGTGCGAAGAGGAGGACGGGCGATGTCCGCTCAGATCGAATCGGTGTTGCAGGAAGCCAGGCTGTTTCCGGCGCCCGAGGCATTCCGCAAGCAGGCAACGATCTCGGGCATGGAGCAGTACGAAGCTCTGTGCGCCGAGGCAGCGAAGGATCACGCAGGATTCTGGGGGCGGCTCGCGCGCGAGCACCTCGTCTGGCACAAGCCGTTCTCGCGCGCGCTCGATGATTCGAACGCGCCGTTCTTCAAGTGGTTCGCCGACGGCGAGCTGAACGTCTCCTACAACTGCCTCGACCGCCATCTCGGCACGCCGGTCGAGAACAAGACGGCGATCATCTTCGAGGCCGACGATGGCACCGTCACGCGCATCACCTACCGCGAGCTGCACCAGCGCGTGAGCCGCTTCGCCAACGCGATCAAGGCGCTCGGGTACAAGCGCGGCGACCGGTCGATCATCTACCTGCCGATGTCGATCCACGGTGTCGTCGCGATGCAGGCCTGCGCGCGGCTCGGCATCACGCATTCGGTGGTCTTCGGCGGCTTCTCGGCCAAGAGCCTGCACGAGCGGATCATCGACGTCGGCGCGACGCTCGTCATCACCGCCGACGAGCAGGTGCGCGGCGGCAAGCGCGTACCGCTGAAGGACGCGGTCGACGAAGCGTTTGCGCTGGGCGGCTGCGACGCGGTGCGCAAGGTCATCGTCTACCAGCGCACCGGCGAGGGCGCGAAGATGCAGCCGGGGCGCGACATCACCTGGGACCAGGCGCTCGAGGGCCAGTCCGCCGACTGCCCGCCCGAGTGGGTCGACGCCGAGCATCCGCTGTTCGTGCTCTACACCTCGGGTTCGACCGGCAAGCCCAAGGGCGTGCAGCATTCGTCGGCCGGCTACCTGCTGGGCGCGGCGCTGTCGGTGAAGTGGGTGTTCGACCTCAAGCAGAACGACATCTTCTGGTGCACCGCCGACATCGGTTGGGTCACCGGCCACAGCTACATCGCCTACGGGCCGCTGGCGTGCGGCGCCACGCAGGTGGTGTTCGAGGGCATCCCGACCTATCCGAATCCTGGCCGGTTCTGGGAGATGATCGACCGCCACAAGGTCAACATCTTCTACACCGCGCCGACCGCGATCCGTTCACTGGTGCGCGCGGGCGAGACCTCGCCCGACCATCATCCGAAGAAGTACGACCTTTCGTCGCTGCGGCTGCTCGGCTCGGTCGGCGAGCCGATCAACCCCGAAGCGTGGATGTGGTACTACGAGAACGTCGGCCGCACGCGCTGCCCGATCGTCGACACCTGGTGGCAGACCGAAACCGGCGCGATCATGATCTCGCCGCTGCCGGGCGTGCATGCGCTGAAGCCGGGCTCGTGCACGATGCCGCTACCGGGCGTGGCCGCAACGATCGTCGACGAGACGGGCAACGAGGTCGAGAAGGGCAAGGGGGGCTTCCTGGTCATCACGAAGCCCTGGCCGGCGATGATCCGCACGATCTGGGGCGACCCCGAGCGCTTCCGCAAGAGCTACTTCCCGGAGGATTTCAAGGGACGCTACTACCTGGCGGGCGACGGCGCGAACCGCGACCTCGACGGCTACTTCTGGATCATGGGTCGCATCGACGACGTGCTCAACGTCTCGGGCCATCGGCTCGGGACGATGGAGATCGAGTCGGCGCTGGTCTCGCATCCGCTGGTCGCCGAGGCGGCCGTGGTCGGGCGTCCCGACGAACTGACCGGCGAGGCGGTCTCGGCCTTCGTCGTGCTCAAGCAGGCGCGGCCGACCGGCGAGGATGCGGCGAAGGTCGCCAAGGAGTTGCGCGACTGGGTCGGCAAGGAGATCGGCCCGATCGCCAAGCCGAAGGACATCCGCTTCGGCGACAACCTGCCGAAGACGCGCTCGGGAAAGATCATGCGCCGGCTGCTGCGGGCGCTGGCCAAGGGCGAGTCGATCACGCAGGACGTGTCGACGCTGGAGAACCCCGCGATTCTGGAGCAGCTCAAGCAGTCGCTGTGAGGTGAGGAGACGCGGGCCGCCCGCCGGCGGTCCGCAACGCGAGCGGGCGGACGACGGATCCGCCCGCCGTACCGAGGGAGACGAGAAGCGTGCTGAGTGTGGTGGTCGTGCTCAAGGGGCTGGTCGAGTTCGCCGGGCTGCTGATCCTCGGCCAGGGGCTCGTCTTCCTGATGAGCTTCGGCAAGCACGAGCAGAACCCCGTGTACCGGGCGATGGCCTTCCTGACGTCGCCAATCACGCATGTGGTGCGGCGGATCACGCCCGCGTTCGTCGTCGACCGGCACGTGCCGGCGGTGGCGTTGTTCATCCTGTTCTGGATCTGGGTGGCGCTGCTCGTTGCCAAGGTCCGGCTGCAGATGCCGGTGGCCGGCTGAGGCGGGGACGGCGACGATGAGCGTCAACACCGCCCTCAATGCCTGGTTCTACCGCCAGATGGCGATCTGGGCGGGCCTGCTCAAGCGCGACGAGCTGTCGCTCGAATACTGGGAGCGGGTGCGCGCGTTGCGTCCGCGCGATGCGGCGACCGCGCTCACGGTCGCGCATCGCCGCGCCGAGCGCGGCGAGCGCCGCGAGGCGGTCGCGCTGGTCGAGAAGGCGATCGAGATCGATCCCGACCGGGCCCCGGCGTGGTTCAACCTCGGCTTCCTGCTGCAGGAGCTCGAAGAGCACGACGACGCGCTGCGCGCGTTCGACCGGGCCATCGACCTGGACCCGAAGCTCGACCGCGCCTGGTACGGCAAGGCGCTGTCGCTGGTCAAGCTCGGCCGCGTCGAAGAGGCGATCGAGCCGCTGAAGAAGAACACCGAGTTGCAGCCGCTGTCGCCGTACGGCTACTACCAGCTCGCGCACGCGTGGAACCGGCTCGGCAGGCGGCAGAACGCGATCGCCACGATCCGCAAGCTGTCGACGTTCGAACCGAAGGTGGCCAAGCAGCTCGAGCGCGAGATCGGCGTCGACGCGGGCATCCCGGATACGTACGCGTAGGCAAGGGGGCGCGCAGCCAGGGCAAGGGTTCTAGACACGAGGTGGAGACCACCTCACGAGGAGAGCGGAGATGAAGCACGAAAACACACACCCGAAGGAGGGGCCATGCAGCTGAGTGCGAAGCACCACGAGTACTGGAGCCGCAACCTCAGGACCACTGCGGTCCTGCTGTTGATCTGGTTCGTCGTCACCTACGTGATCGGGTATTTCGCCCGGTCGCTCGACTTCAACTTCTTCGGCTGGCCCTTCTACTTCTGGGTCGGCGCACAGGGCGCGCTGGTCATCTACGTGCTGCTGATCGGCTACTACGCCCGCTACATGAACAGGCTCGACCGCGAGTACGGGGTCGAAGAGGAGGAGGAAGCATGAGCACCGCTCAGCAATCCCAGAAGTCCTTCACGGCGCAGCTGAAGAAGGTCTACGGCTTCTACACCGGCGGTTTCGTCACGTTCGTGATCGTCCTGGCGATCCTCGAGCAGATGGGGCTTCCGCGGCAGACCATCGGCTACGTGTTCCTGATCGCGACGATCCTGCTCTACGCCGGCATCGGCATCATCAGCCGGACCAACGAGGCGGCCGAGTACTACGTCGCGGGGCGCCGCGTGCCGGCAATCTTCAACGGCATGGCGGTCGGCGCGGACTGGATGTCGGCGGCGTCGTTCATCGGCATGGCCGGCACGCTGTACCTCACCGGCTACAGCGGCCTCGCGTTCGTGATGGGCTGGACCGGCGGCTACGTGCTGGTGGCGCTGCTGCTGGCGCCGTACCTGCGCAAGTTCGGGCAGTTCACGATCCCCGACTTCCTCGGGGCGCGTTACGGCGGGCACGTGCCGCGCTTCATCGGCATCATCATCGCGATCCTGTGCTCGTTCACCTACGTGGTGGCGCAGATCTACGGCGTGGGCATCATCACCACCCGGCTGACCGGCGTGCAGTTCGAGATCGGCATCTTCCTGGGCCTGGCGGGCATCCTGGTGTGCTCGTTCCTGGGCGGCATGAAGGCGGTCACGTGGACGCAGGTGGCGCAGTACATCATCCTGATCATTGCCTACCTGATCCCGGTGGTGTGGCTGTCGGTGCAGCAGACCGGCTTCCCGATCCCGCAACTCGTCTACGGCCAGCAGCTCCAGAAGGTGACCAAGCTCGAAGAGAAGCTGATCGCCGATCCGAAGGAGAACGAGGTCAGGAAGATCTTCAACGACCGGTCGGCAGCTGCCGCCGAGAAGCTGAAGGACATTCCGAAGGCGTTCGCCGAAGGCAAGGCCGCGCTCGAAAGGGCGGTCGCCGACGCGAAGACGGGCGGAGACGCCGCGGCGATCAAGAAGGCCGAGGACGCGCTCACCAAGTACCCGAAGGACGAGGATGCGGCCCGCAGGGCGTGGGCGGCGGAACGCAACCTCTCGGCGCGTGGCGCCCCGATGTCGCGGCACGCCGAAGCGTTCGCCGGCAAGGACGATCACGCACGTGACGTCTCGCGGCGCAACTTCCTGGCGCTGATCTTCTGCCTGATGGTCGGTACGGCCGCGCTGCCGCACATCCTGATGCGCTACTACACGACGCCGTCGGTGAGGGAGGCGAGGAACTCGGTGACCTGGTCGCTGTTCTTCATCTTCCTGCTGTATTTCACCGCGCCGGCGCTTGCGGTGCTCGTCAAGTACGTGGTCTACAACAACATCGTCGGGACCGCGTTCGCCAGCTTGCCGGGATGGGTGCAGTCGTGGCAGGCGGTCGATCCGGGCTTGCTGTCGATCGCCGACGTCAACGGCGACGGGATCGTTCAGCGGGCCGAGATCTCGATCGGCGGCGACATCGTCGTGCTGGCCACTCCCGAGATCGCAGGGTTGCCGTACGTGATCTCGGGCCTGGTGGCGGCGGGCGGCCTCGCGGCGGCGCTGTCGACCGCCGACGGCCTGCTGCTGACGATCGCCAACGCGCTGTCGCACGATCTCTACTACAAGATGATCGATCCGAACGCGCCGACGCAACGCCGCGTGCTGCTGTCGAAGATCCTGCTGCTGGTCGTCGCCATCCTGGCGGCACTCACCGCGGCGCAGAAGCCGGCCGACATCCTGTTCCTGGTGTCGGCAGCCTTCTCGTTCGCGGCGGCAGGGTTCTTCCCGGCGCTGGTGTGCGGCATCTTCTGGAAGCGCACCACGGGGATTGCCGCATCGCTGGGCATGCTCGCCGGCTTCGGCATCACCTTCTACTACATGACCCTCACCCAGCCGTGGCTGCGCCATGTCTTCTACGACATTCCGCGCACCACGCCGGTGACCAACCTGTGGTGGGAGATCCAGCCGATCTCGGCCGGCCTGTTCGGCGTGCCACTGGGCTTCATCGTGATCCTCCTGGTCTCGCTGGTGACGCCGGCGCCCGACCGGAAGACGCAGGAGCTGGTCGAGCACGTGCGTTACCCCAGCTTGAAAGCCGCCTGAGCGGGCTTCGCGAGAGGGGAGAGGGGCGACCGAAGGGTCGCCCCTTTTTCTTTTGTTTTCAGGCGCTTGAGGGCCAGGCCCCGGAGGCGAGTGCGGTATACTCCGCGCCCTCGGAGGGATGGATGAGTGGTTTAAGTCGCACGCCTGGAAAGCGTGTAGGGGTTAACAGCCCCTCGGGGGTTCGAATCCCCCTCCCTCCGCCAGTCGCTCAGCCGCCTTGCCGCGCGATCAGCGTCACGCCGACGACGATCAGCGCGATACCCAGCCACCCGCCGGCACCCATCGTCTCGCCGAGCCAGTAGCGCGCGATCAGCGCGTTGATGATGTAGCCGATCGAAAGCATCGGATACGCCAGGGTGACCGGCACGCGGGTGAGTGCGGCGATCCACACGACGAGGCTCACGCCATAGCAAGCGAACCCGAGCAGGAACGGCCAGTCGCCGAGGATGCGCAGCGCGATCGGCAGCGCCTGCGACAGCGAGAATTCGACCGGGCCCAGGCGGTTGGTGCCGTGCTTGAGCAGGGTCTGGGCCAGTGCATTGAGCACGACGCCGGCCAGGACGAGCGCGAAACTGAGCGGGTTCATCGGCGCACATCTTAGCTGCTAAACTCTGCCGCGCCATGTCAGCGAGTTCCCGCTCAGGCCTGTCTGCCGTGACCCTCGCCGCCCTGGGCGTCGTCTACGGCGACATCGGCACCAGCCCGCTGTACGCGTTCAAGGAGGCCTTCAGCGGCACGCATGGCCTGCCCCTCACGCCGGCAAACGTCTTTGCCGTGCTGTCGATGATCTTCTGGGCGGTGACGATCATCGTCTCCGTCAAGTACGTGTCGATCATGCTTCGCTTCGACAACCGGGGCGACGGGGGCGTGCTCGCGCTGCTGTCGTATTGCGCGCATCAGGTGCGCGAGCGCCCACGGCTGTTGTGGGTCGTCACGATCCTCGGCGCGTTCGCGGTGTCGCTCTTCTACGGCGACGCGGTGATCACGCCCGCGATCTCGGTGCTGTCGGCCGTCGAGGGCATCGTCGTGCTGGCCCCCGACCTGCACGTGCTGGTGCTGCCGATCGCCATCGGCATCATCATCGGGCTGTTCCTGATCCAGCGACGCGGCACCGCAGCGGTCGGCGCCTTCTTCGGCCCGATCATGGTGGTCTGGTTCCTCACGCTCGCCAGCTTCGGCGTGGCCAGCATCGTGCAGAATCCCGCAGTGTTGCAGGCGCTCGATCCGCGCTATGCGCTGAAGCTGATCGTCGAGCAGCCCGCCCTGGCCTTTCTCGCGGCGAGCGCGGTGTTCCTGTGCATGACCGGCGCCGAGGCGCTGTACGCCGACATGGGCCATTTCGGGCGCCGACCGGTCCAGCTTGCATGGTTCGCGCTGGTGCTGCCGTCGCTGACGCTGAACTACTTCGGCCAGGGCGCGCTGGTGCTGCGCGATCCCGAGGCGGCCCGCAACCCGTTCTACCTGCTGGCGCCAGAGCCGTTGCTGCTGCCGCTGATCGTCCTCGCGACGCTGGCGACGGTGATCGCATCGCAGGCGACGATTTCGGGAGCGTTCTCGGCGACCCAGCAGGCGTCGCGCCTGAATTTCCTTCCTCGCCTGCGCGTGATGCACACGTCGGAGGTCGCGCAGGGGCAGATCTACATCCCGGTGGTGAACTGGCTTCTGCTGGTGCTGGTGCTGGCGCTGGTGCTCGGCTTCCGCAGTTCCGGCGCGCTGGCTTCGGCCTACGGCATCGCGGTCGCGGGCGACCTGCTGATCACCAGCACGATGATGCTGATCGTGCTGCCGCTGGCCGGCAATGCGCGGCTGCGCATGCTCTGGCCGATGTTCCTGCTGTTTGCCGTCGTGGAACTCGCGTTCTTCGCCGCCAATGCCGCGAAGCTGCTGCATGGCGGCTGGTTCCCGATCGCGCTGGCCACCGTCGTGTTCACGGTGCTGACCACCTGGCGCCGCGGCATCGACATCATGCGCGCGAGGAAGGACGCGGCGCCGAACGCGACCCGCGACGGGCTGAGCCTCGACATCGCCGACGTGCCGCGCGTGCCGGGCGCGGCGGTGTTCTTCTCTTCGTCGCGCGGCGGTTGCCCTAGCGCCTTCCTGCACAACCTGAAGCACAACAAGATCGTCCACGAACAGACAGTGTTCTTGACCGTCGAATTCGACGAGGCGCCGCGCGTGCCCGACGACGAACGCATCGAGGTGATGCGCGGGGCGAACGGGATCGTGAAGATCATGTCGCACTTCGGCTATCGCGAAGAGCCCGACGTCGACCTCGTGCTCCGGCTGGCGGCGCGCAAGGGTGTCGCCTGCACGATCGGCCAGACCTCGTTCTTCACCAGCAAGCCGACCCTCGTGTCGGTGAGCCGGCGCGGCCTGTTCGGATGGCGGCGATCGCTGTTCGGGTGGATGCTCCAGAACAGCACCAGCGTGGCGAACTACTTCAACCTGCCGCCCGACCGGGTGGTCGAACTCGGTACGCAGGTCGCGATCTGAGCGCGACCGGCGGCTGCTCGAGCGCCGGCGGCAGGCATGCCGCCCGCGCAGGCGCGTCGTTCGACCGCTATTCGAGCGATTGCGCGAGGTCGGCCAACAGGTCCTCGGTGGCTTCGATGCCGCAGGCGAGCCGTACCAGGTTGGGGGCGATCCCGGCGGCCTTCATCTGCGGCTCGTTGAGCGTGCCGCTGAACATCGCCGCGGCGTGCACCGCCAGCGACTCGACGCCGCCGAGGCTGGCCGCCTGCGCGAACAGCCGTAGCCGCGAGACGAACCGCTGCGTATGCGTATAGTCGCCGCGCAGTCGCACCGACAGCACGCCACCGAACCCGCGCATCTGGGCGCGGGCGAGCGCGTGCTGCGGATGGCTCTCGAGCCCCGGGTAGTGGACCGCCTCGATCGCGGGATGTCCCTCGAGGAACCGCGCGACGGCCAGCGCGTTGTCGTTGGCGCGCGCGACCCGCAGCGACAGGGTGCGCATGCCGCGCAACAGCAGCCAGGCGTCGAAGGCGCCGAGCGTGCTGCCCAGCGCGATCGTGCTGTGCCAGATGCGGTCGACGAGCGCGGCGCGCGACACGACCACGCCGGCGATCAGGTCGTGGTGGCCGCCCAGGTACTTGGTCGCGCTGTGAACCACCACGTCGACCCCGCATGACAGCGGCTGCTGGTTCAGCGGCGTCGCGAAGGTGTTGTCGGCGACGCTGATGGCGCCGACCGCGCGAGCGGCCTCGGCGACCGCGCGCAGGTCGGTCAGCGTCATCGTCGGGTTCGACGGCGTCTCGACCATGACGAGCCGTGCGCCGCGGCGGACCGCGGCGACCAGGCCGGCGGTGTCGGCCTGGTCGACCAGCTCGACGCGCACGCCGAAGCGCGGCAGCAGCTCGGTGAACAACTGCGTCGTGCCCATGTAGTGGCTGGTCTGGGCAACCGCCCGGTCGCCTGCGGCGAGCAGCCCCAGAAGGACCGCCGAGACCGCGCCCATGCCGCTCGCCGTCATCAGCGCGGCCTCGCCGCCTTCGAGGCGGGCGATCATCCGGGCGACGCGCTCGTGGGTCGGGTTTCCGTAGCGGGTGTAGAAGCGCGGATGGCGCGGGCGCGTGGCCATCTCGGCGAACTCGCCGGCGTCGCGCGCCGCGTGCGTGACCGACGGATGGATGGACGGCGCGAGCGCGGCATCGCCCGAGTCCTCACGATCGGCGTGGATCAGCAGCGTGTCCGGACGGCGGGGTGGGGAGGTCATCGTTCAGGGACGTATCGGGGCGGCAAGTAGAATGACGCCATGTACCCGACGACATGGCGGCGATCGCCGCACCTGATTCTAGCCTGCGCGGTGGTCGTGCTCCTGCTGGCGATGGGCGTGCGCGCGATCTTCGGCCTGTTCATGCGGCCGATGGGAATGGCGCGCGGCTGGGCTTACGAACACACGGGCTCGTACGACCTGATGTGGTGGCTCGGGCCCATGGCTGCTGCCTCTGCCCGGGAACCGTCATGAGCCGGGGCCTGCGCATCCTCGTCTATGTCGCGGGCGCAGCCGCCCTCGGCTTCGTGACGACCTGGACATTCCTCGCATACCTGAACCCTGACCGCGTGGTCGATTTCGCGACGCTGCTGCAGATGTGCGGCATCCCCATCGCGCGCTGAAGCATTTCCCCGGTCTTTCCACAAGATGGCGACACGCAAGAGCGACTACAGCGAATCGTCGATTCGCGTCCTGAAGGGCCTCGAGCCCGTCCGGCAACGGCCGGGCATGTACACGCGCACCGAGAACCCGCTGCACATCGTGCAGGAGGCGATCGACAACGCCGCCGACGAGGCGCTGGCGGGCTTTTGCCGCGAGATCGCGGTCACGCTGCACGCCGACGGCAGCGTGTCGGTCGACGACGACGGTCGCGGAATTCCGGTCGGACTGCACCCGGACGAGAAGGTGCCGGTGGTCGAGATCGTGTTCACGCGCCTGCACGCGGGCGGCAAGTTCGACAAGGCGGCCGGCGGCGCCTACAGCTTCTCGGGCGGATTGCACGGGGTCGGCGTATCGGTGACCAACGCGCTGTCCAGGCGCATGGAGGTCACAGTCTGGCGAGACTCGGCGGTCCATCGCATCGCCTTCGCGGGTGGCGAGGTGGCGACGCCGCTCGCGTCGCAGGCCGCCGAGCGCGGCGAACGGCGCAGCGGCACGCGGGTGCGCTGCTGGCCCGATCCGAAGTACTTCGACTCGCAGGCCATTCCGGGCGCCGAGCTCGCCCAGCTGCTGCGCTCGAAGGCGGTGCTGCTGCCAGGCGTCAAGGTTACGCTGCTCGACGAGAAGAGCGGACGGCGGCAGGCCTGGCAGTACGCCGAGGGCCTGCGGGGCTACCTGACCGAGTCGCTGGCGGCGCTCTCGGGTGCCGATCCGGTGATCCCGCTGTTCGAGGGCGAGCAGTCGGTCGGCCCCGGCCACGACACCTTCGCCGAGGGCGAGGGCGCGCACTGGGTGGTGGCCTGGACCGAGGAGGGCGGCCTGCTTCGCGAGTCGTACGTGAACCTGATTCCGACGTCGGCCGGGGGCACGCACGAGTCGGGCCTGCGCGAGGGGCTGTTCGCCGCGGTCAAGGGTTTCATCGAGCTGCACAACCTGCAGCCGAAGGGCATCAAGCTGTTGCCCGAGGACGTCTTCGCCCGCGCCAGCTTCGTGCTGTCGGCGAAGGTGCTCGATCCGCAGTTCCAGGGGCAGATCAAGGAGCGGCTGAACTCGCGCGACGCGCTGCGGCTCGTGTCGTCGCTGGCGAAGCCGCAACTCGAGCTGTGGCTGAACCAGCACGTCGAGCACGGTCGCAAGCTGGCCGAGCTGGTGATTCGCCAGGCGCAGGCGCGCAGCCGCGCGGCGCAGAAGGTCGAGAAGAGGAAGAGCTCGGGCGTCGCGGTGTTGCCCGGCAAGCTCACCGACTGCGAGTCGACCGACGTCGCGCGCAACGAGCTGTTCCTGGTCGAGGGCGATTCGGCG